>LFSJ01000039.1:35269-53617 GCA_001512695.1 Tepidanaerobacter sp. DTU063
GCGAAATAATGACAAACGAGAAATCTTTACAAAATTTGGCGTGCTCACATACCACAGGACCTTTTAACATGGGTAAAAAAACTCCAATATCAACAATTTTAAAGGGTATACAACGCAGCGGGTATGTGATATAGCTCGTTGTATCAAAAAGATGGGGATACCTTTAAGTTTAATTATCCTACAACAAATTGACATTATCAATAATTCCAAAGGTTCTTTTTAAGATATTTAATAATTGATATAATAATGTGTAGAAGAAGGGATTGAAAGGATGTGATTTTGATGCAATGTTATACTATAACTCTTCCTCAAGAGATATTGCTATCGTTAAGAGAGAGCGGAGAGAATATCGTTAAAGACATGAAAAGAACTGTTGCTATAAAGTACTATAAAGAGAAAAAATTATCTTTAGGTCAATGTGCACAGCTAGCCGAAATGACAAAGGAAGATTTTATCAAGTTGCTATCAATAATAAAATATCAATCTTTAATTTTGAAAACGAAAAAGAATTGCTAGAGGATATCCAAAATGCGTAAGATAATTGTGAACTCTACACCTATAATAGCATTTAACAAAATAGGCAAATTGGATTTATTGAAAAAGGTTTACGGGAAACTGCTTATACCCTATGCTGTTTACGAAGAAGTAATTTCAGGGCTAAAGGATAGCAAGGATAATGATTTTAAAAGAAAGTGGCTCCATAGAAATAATTCCAATCAAGAATGAGGAAGCCAGAAGATTTTTTGCAACGAGCTTACATAAAGGTGAAGTGGAGGTAATGATCTTGGCAAAAGAAATCGGAGCAGACTTATGTATAATAGACGATTTATTAGCAAGGAAATATGCAAAATTCTATGGACTTAAAATAACTGGGACGATGGGTGTACTACTTAAAGCCAAGCAATTAAAACTCATAACAGAGGTAAAACCAATCATGGATGAATTGATTGCTTCAGGCATATATATTGATAATAATTTATATAATAAGGTTTTAGAGCTTGCTAACGAAGATTAAGGATTAGCAAGCTCTTTGTTGTGCGCCCGGCACCTAACTTATTAACTTGTTGAGATTTGTCATTGTGGCTTGTACCAGCCACGCTGATTCATGGCATCGAAAATCATCTTGGCATGCTGCTGCTCTTCATCTTGAATCTGCCTCAGCGCATTTCTAACTGCCTCATTTGCCGACTCCTGAATTGCCGTCTCGTATGTTCCCGAAACGTACTTTTCAGTCATAAGCATATCGGTCAAGATATCTTTGTCAGCGTTTTGCCCGGCAATGTTTTGGGTTTGATTCACTAATTATCCCTCCTAAACCTTGTTTTATTGAGCTCCACCTTGCTGCAGAAGCTTGTTGATTGTGTCGATGTGCTGCTGTTCGCGATTGGCTAGATTTCTAAACATTGCAGAAAGCTCCGCATCCTGCAATTCGTTGGCATAATTATTGTACTTCGTCACACAAATATGTTCATGGCTCAGGGCATCTTTCAAATACAAGATTTCCTTTTGTGTAAGCTGCAATAATATTCACCTCCAATTTTTGTTCTGACAGTCTTATTTTATCCCCTATAAAAATTACTATACTTGTTATTTATTGTGAGATTAAATACAAATTAAAAAATCTATCCACAAATACTTAAAATGGGCTCAATGATTAATACTAATAGTAATACAAACCATGGAGGAGATTTATATGAAGCTTAGGAAAAACATTGGTGAATTAGACAGCTTAGTTCGTTTAGGCTTGGGTTTTTCAATGCTGGGCTACGGCATAACTAAAAAGTCAAACTTTGCAATACTGATGGGCTCCTGGAAAATAGCCGAAGGAATTACTAGAGTCAGCATTATGTACCATTTGCTAGGTATCGACACATTAGACGATGAATTAAACCTTTCGGGGACTAAGGAGTTGATGTTAAACCCTCTTGAGAATATAGCAAAAGTAGATGACACCGAATAAACTTGTGATATAATTATAAGGGCGGATTATACCGCCCTCATACATATGCTTTGAAGGTGATATTTTGAAAGAGATTTATCTTGACAACAGCTCGACAACTAAAGTTTTAGAAGAAGCCGCTCAAGCTGTTTTTGATGCGATGACGATAAATTTCGGCAACCCTTCCTCGCTTCACAGGAAAGGCATTGAGGCAGAAAAAATAATGAAGCAGGCCAGGGAAAATATTGCCCGGGTTTTAGGAGTCAGTCCCGGAGAAATATATTTTACCTCAGGAGGGACGGAGTCGAATAATTGGGCAATTAAGGGTGCTGCCAGCGCCCTCCGTAGAAGGGGCAATCATCTAGTTACAACCACCATCGAACATCCTTCGGTGCTGGAAGCCTTTGCCGCCCTGGAAGAAGAGGGTTTTTCCGTTACATATCTAAAAGTGGACAGTGAAGCTGTAATAGATCTAAAAGAACTAGAAGCAGCAATAAGGCCTGACACGATTTTAGTCAGCATAATGTATGTTAATAATGAAGTTGGCTCCATTCAGCCAATAGGGGAAGCAGCCCAAATCATAAAGTCAAGGAGCAATGCCCTCTTTCATGTGGATGGGGTTCAGGCATTTGGCAAGATACCCTTAATCTCAAATCTTGAAGGCATCGATTTGTTATCAATCAGCGGCCATAAAATCTACGGTCCGAAAGGTATAGGTGCTCTGTTTATAAGAGACAAGGTGACCATAAATCCCCTCCTACACGGTGGTGGCCAGGAGGCGGGGCAGCGCTCCGGCACTGAAAACCTGCCGGGAATCGCCGGATTTGGCGTGGCTGCAAATATTTGTTTAGAAAAAATGTCAGAATGGCAAGGGCTAATGACACAATTAAAACAGCGTTTGATGAGGGGTATATTGGACAATATCCCGGATACGGTGCTAAATGGTCCCGCCTCGGGTGCACCCCACATTCTCAACATCTCTTTTCTCGGTACCCGAGGGGAAATTTTGCTGCATGCCCTTGAGGCAAAAAACATATACGTGTCAACAGGTTCCGCCTGTTCATCGCGCAAAAGTGCAAAAAGTCACGTCCTGAAAGCCATGGCCAAAAGCCAGGAAGAACAGGACGGTGCAATTAGGTTTAGTTTATCACCCTTCATTTCAGAGGAAGATATTGATTACACTATTGAAATCCTTGCCAAAGAAGTAAGGGAGATAAGAAAATTTGTGCGGAGGTAAAAATGGAAAATCTTTATTTAATAAGCTTTGGTGAGATCGCCTTAAAGGGCGAAAACAGACCATATTTTGAAAGATTTCTCATGCAGAGAATCAAAGAGGCTTTAATACCTTATGATAAAAATGTACAACTTAAAAAGACTCACGGTCGAATGTACTGCTATACGGACGCCCCGCAAGAAAATGTGTTAAATGCTTTAAAAAAGGTTTTCGGCATTGTCTACATCAGTCCTGCAAAAAGCTGTGAAAACGACTTGGAGCAGATAAAGAAAACGGCCCTTGAACTGATGAAAAGCCAAGACTATAGCGGCAAGACCTTTAAAGTGGAGACGAGGCGTCCAAACAAATCCTTTCCCCTCAAATCCCCGGAAGTCAGCCGTGAAGTGGGAGCCCACATATTGAGAAATCTTCAGGGCCTAAAGGTTGATGTCCATGAACCGGACATTCTGCTTGAAGTAGAAATAAGGGAGAGGGCCTTTGTCTATTGTGAAAAGGTCCCGGGTCTTGGCGGCCTGCCGGTGGGATGCAATGGGAAGGCCATGCTGCTATTGTCAGGTGGCATAGACAGCCCCGTGGCAGGGTACATGCTCATGAAGAGGGGGGTAGAAATCGAAGCCGTGTATTTTCACTCTTTTCCTTTTACAAGTGATAGGGCAAAGGAGAAGGTTATTGAGCTTTGCAAGGTCTTAGCGAATTATTCGGGGAAAATGCGGCTTCATGTGGTAAACTTCACGGAGGCACTAAAAGAAATTGGTGAAAACACCCCTGACGAGTTTTTGACTTTAATGATGCGGCGCATGATGGTGCGCATAGCCGAAAAAATCGCCAATAATATTGGTGCAAAGGCCTTGATAACGGGAGAAAGTCTCGGTCAAGTAGCAAGCCAGACCCTGGAAGCCCTTGTTGCCACAAATGAAGTGGCCACAATGCCAATTTTTAGACCTCTAATAGGTTTTGATAAAGTTGAGATAATGGAACTTGCAAATAAAATCGGTACTTATGAGATTTCCATAGAACCCTATGCCGATTGCTGCACATTATTTGTACCGAAGCATCCCAAGACTCGTCCCAACCTTTCCAGCGTTCAAAATGCCGAAAGGGGCCTAGACATAGAAGAATTGACGGAAATGAGTCTAAAGGACATTAAAATAATAGATGTAAAACCGGCAATTTAAAGGAGTAGACCTCGCTTTTAAAATAATTAAAAGTTTTAAGTTCAAGCATGAAAAGCATATGAACTGCTAATTTAGTATTTGCCGAATACAAGTACGAAGACTTACCGATTATCTAATGTAAAGTGAGCAATATTTTAATGGACACTATGAAAAAAGATGAAAATTACCTAAAGGCTAAATTGCCATGAGTTTCCAGGGATAAAAAGTTTTATGAGAGCAGGATTTATTAATCTGCTGGAGAATTAATATAAAAAGATAGTTAATTAAATTAAAAAAGTAAACATTAGGTGATGTTTTTGATGAGAGTACCCGGCAATAGTAAATACGTTAAAAAAATAAATAGGATGGCCGTCATAAATGCCATAAAAGCACATGAACCCATATCCCGCCAGCAGTTGGCAGAGGTAACAGGTTTGACGGCTCCTGCAATCACCGGCATTATCCGAGAACTCCTTGACATGGGCATTGTGATAGAAGTTGGCCTTGACAAATCCACAGGAGGCAGAAGGCCCATAAATCTCTGCATCAATCCCGATGCCGGATATGTTTTTGGGGTGGAGGTTACAAGGTTTGAATCCTTTGTGGGAACTTGTGATTTAAAAAATGACCCAACCGATTTTCGTACTCTTAAAATCGATATGACAGAGCCAAAAGAAGGCATCAAAGAGTTGGCCGCTGCAATAAAACGGTTCATGAATGAAGAGAGGTATAAGAAAAAGACTTTTTTGGGAGTTGGGGTAGCTTTTCCTGGCTTGTTAAATGTGCCTGAGGGCATTGTCAAGCGCTCTATAAATCTAGGCCACAACTGGGACACTTTTCCCGTCAAGCGGGCTTTAGAAGAGGAACTCGGAATGCATGTTTTCATAGAGAACAATTCTAAAGCATCTGCCCTGGCGGAGAGGTGGTTTGGAGGAGGAACCGGATGCAAGGATTTGGTGTACGTGAATTTAGGTGAGGG
Source organism: Tepidanaerobacter sp. DTU063 (assembly GCA_001512695.1). Lineage (GTDB taxonomy): Bacteria > Bacillota > Thermosediminibacteria > Thermosediminibacterales > Tepidanaerobacteraceae > DTU063. The sequence goes on from LFSJ01000039.1 coordinate 40,576, forward strand.
TATCAGCGCCGGTGTCATCATAAATGATCGCATCTTACAGGGAGTTCATGGCCATGCCGGTGAAATCGGTCACATGTCGATCCAGGAAGCCGGTCCACTGTGCAACTGCGGAAATCGCGGATGTCTTGAAAGTATCTGCGGTATCCCAGCCATAATGAGGATGGCCAAGGCAGAACTTACCAAAATACCCGATGATGACCCTTTAAAGAAGGTATGGCTGGGAAAAGGCGAATTTTCCATCGAAGATATAATCAAATCATCCTGCACAAAAAATTCCTATTCCCACGAGCTGTTAAAACAGGCTGCCGTATATATCGGTAAAGCCATAGCAAATGTCATAAACTTTTACAATCCCGAGTGCGTATTCATCGGTGGTAAAATGGCTGCAGCAGCCGAATACTCCATGGATGTAATAAAAAGCACCGTAAGGAGCCATGCCTTCCCTGTAATAGCCCTTTCTACCGATATACAAATATCCTCACTTAAAGAAAAAGCCGGGATAATGGGTGCGTGTGCACTGGTTTTGCGGGATTTGTTTAAGCCTGACTCCGACATGTTAGAAGATGTGGAGCAAGCTTTTTCAAAATGAAGTTTTTAAAGCTCAACCATCAAGGGTTCTCATTAGAATAAAAAAATGGAGGTATGCTTATGGTAAAGTTAAACAAGGACTTATTAAAAAGCGGTCATAAGTTTCCTGAAGATTTACAGGTGCAGTCTTATCCCGAAGACCTGCCGGAAAGAGTAATCCAGTTTGGCGAGGGCAATTTCTTAAGGGCTTTTGTTGACTGGATGTTCCATCAGATGAACAAGAACAATCTCTTTAACGGCCGCGTTGTAGTGGTCCAGCCCATAGCGCAGGGCCTCGTTGACAAGCTAAACGAACAAGACGGCCTGTATACCTTATTTCTAAGAGGATTAAAGGATGGCAAACCAACTGAATTAAAAGAAATCATCAGTTCTGTCAGCCGCGGCATAAATCCATACAGCCAATGGGACGAATACCTTAAATGTGCCGAAAATCCCGATATTGAGTTTGTAATTTCCAATACTACTGAAGCAGGGATAGCATATGACAAGAGCGACAGCTTGGACAAAAAACCACCCGTATCCTTCCCCGGAAAGCTTACAGCCTATCTATACCATAGATTCAATCATTTCAATGGAGATCCCGGCAAGGGTATGGTAATAATACCCTGTGAGCTAATCGATAGAAACGGCGACAATTTAAGAAAAATCATCTTACAGCTGGCAGATGACTGGAAGTTGCCTGAAGCATTTAAGGAGTGGATTAAGGAGCACAACATTTTCCTAAATACGCTGGTTGATAGAGTGGTCACCGGCTATCCCAAGGATGAAATCGACGACATCTTGGCGTACCTGGGCTATCAGGATGACCTGGTGGACACAGGTGAACTTTTCCACCTGTGGGTAATCGAGGGGCCAAAAGAACTTTCAGAGAAACTTCCCTTTACCAAAGTCGGTCTAAATGTGCTCTGGACCGAGGATATGACTCCCTACAGGACCCGGAAAGTTCGTATTTTAAACGGTGCTCACACTTCCTCGGTACCTGCAGCCTTCCTGTACGGTTTAGAAACAGTGGGCGAGATGATGGACCATGAAGTCCTGGGCAAATATGTGCGTCAGATTATCTATGATGAGATAATTCCTTCAATAGACTTGGACAAAGACATGCTGACCGAGTTTGCAGACTCAGTAGTGGAACGCTTCCAAAATCCCTATATTAAGCACTATCTATTAAGCATACTTCTCAACTCTTCATCTAAATTCAAGACAAGGGTCTTGCCGTCGATTCTTGAGTACAAGGAACTACATGGCAAATTGCCTGAAAAGCTGACATTCTCCCTGGCAGCTTTAATTGCAGTTTACAAGGACGGGAAGGTAGAAGGGCCTTTCATGAAAGCCCGCAGGGAAAAAGGCGAATTTACCATGCAAGATGATCAGTGGGCTTTGGAATTTTTCGAGGATACCTGGAAGGATTATGATGGCAGCAAAGAAGCTTCCAAGAAGGTAGCCGAAACCGTCCTTGCAAATAGCAAGATGTGGGGCCAAGACCTAAATGAAGTTGACGGCCTTGCGGACAAAGTTGCCGATTACCTATACCAAATTACAAATGACGGCATAAAGTCAACTATCCAAAAGCTGGTATAAAGACAGCCCGAGAGGAGGGGTTTTATGGCGATATTGAAGATTAATGAAAGGGACAATGTGGCAGTAGCCCTTGATACCATAACTGAGGGTGAAACATTTTCGGTTGATTCCCTTTCGATCAAAGCCTTGGAAAAAATCGATAAGGGCCACAAAATTGCCCTTCGCGACATTAAACAGGGTGAAAATGTAATAAAATATGGCTTTCCCATCGGCCACGCTACGACTGATATTAAAGCCGGTCAATGGGTTCACACTCACAATGTCAAAACAAATTTGGGCGAGATATCAAGCTATGAATACAACCCCCATCTTTCTGATGCTGAAAAGGTCGAAACCGACATTAGCTTTAAAGGCTTTCTCCGCGAAGACGGCCGAGTTGGTGTGCGAAACGAAATATGGATAATTCCAACGGTCGGCTGTGTCAACAGAAACGTCAATATGATTGCCCAGATTGCTTCCCAAAAGTATGCCGGCGCAAAAAATGTTGAGGGCTTTTATGCATATACTCACCCTTACGGTTGCTCCCAGCTAGGTCAGGACCATCTTAGCACTCAAACCATTTTGGCAAATTTGGTCAAGCACCCTAATGCCGGAGGAGTTTTGGTCTTGGGCCTTGGCTGTGAAAACAACAACATCGATGAATTTAAAAAGGTTTTGGGCGAATACAATCCGGATAAGGTAAAGTTTTTAGTGGCCCAGGAAGTAGAAGATGAAATTCAGGCAGGAGTAGATCTTATAGGTGAATTGGTGGAGTACGCATCACGGTTTGAAAGAAAAGACTGCCCTATATCCGAACTAGTAGTTGGCCTAAAATGCGGAGGTTCTGACGCTTTTTCCGGCATAACTGCAAACCCCCTAGTAGGTTCCTTTTCCGATAAATTGATCTCCTACGGTGGGAGCACTATTTTGACGGAAGTGCCCGAGATGTTCGGCGCTGAAACCATTCTAATGAATCGGGCAATAAACCGGGAAGTGTTTGAAAAGACGGTAAAACTCATAAATGACTTTAAAGAATATTTCATGAGGTACAATCAACCCATCTATGAAAACCCATCTCCCGGCAACAAAAAGGGTGGTATCACAACCTTGGAAGAAAAATCCTTGGGCTGCACCCAAAAGGGCGGAACAAGTGATGTCGTAGATGTCCTCAATTACGGTGATGTTGTTAAAGAGAAGGGCCTAAGCCTGTTAAACGGTCCCGGCAATGACATAGTAGCATCCACAGTCCTAGCAGCTGCAGGTTGCCAAATAATCCTATTTACTACAGGTCGTGGCACACCCCTGGGGACAGCGGTGCCTACAATAAAAATCTCCACCAACAGCGACCTTTATAGCAGAAAATCCAACTGGATGGATTTTGATGCTGGTAGGCTCCTTGCTGGCGAATCAATGGAAAAACTAACTGAAGAGCTATTAGATTACGTCATAAAAGTCGCTTCAGGTCAAAAGTGCAAGGCTGAAGAAATGGGATTTAGAGAAATTGCCATCTTCAAGGATGGCGTAACCCTATAAATTCGCCCTTTAAATCATCCTGGCCTTAGCTTAAAAGCTTAGTCAGGGTGATTTTTTTATTGTGTGTAGTAGCAGTAAAAGGATGGTATAATAATTGTAAAAAACAAGCCGAGGGATGTATATGAAGACTTTGTTAGTAGGAATAAATGCCAAGTATATCCACACAAATCTGGCCATAAGAAATATTGCAGCATATTTAAATGATGAAAATATCATCATTTATGAAGCTACCATAAATGACAGATTGGACGGGATTTTAGAAGACATCATGTCTTACAATGCTGATATAATCGGCTTTTCCTGCTATTTATGGAACATTGAAGAAGTACAATATTTAGCCGAAAATATAAAAAAAATAAAGCCCGAAACGCAAATTGTCTTGGGTGGGCCAGAAGTTTCTTACGAAGCGGAAGATTTGCTAAAAGTGAAGCCGCAAATTGACTATGTGATACTGGGTGAAGGCGAGGAGCGGTTCGGCAAGCTGCTCAAAGTATTTAGCGGCAAGATGGCTTTGGAAGAATTAGATGGGATAGCTTATCGAAGCGATGGAAGTGTAATTGTTAATCCACCGAAAGGCTACGTATACTTGAACCGCATTCCTTTTTCCTATAGCGGTGAAGATTTGGAACATAAACTAGTGTACTATGAGACATCTAGGGGTTGCTATTTTAGATGCGCCTTTTGCCTATCTTCACTGGAAACCGATGTCAGATTTGCCGATATGGAAAAGGTGAGGCAGGATTTCCTGCGTTTTGCCCAAATGGGAGTCAAAGTTGTAAAATTAGTCGACCGCTCCTTTAACTGTAACCTGCCAAGGGCACTAGAATTACTGGAAGTCATACGGGAACTGCCCGGCAGTACGGTCTTTCACTGCGAAATAAATCCCGAGCTGGTAAACGAGGATTTTATTAAAGCCCTGGAAGGTCTAGAGGACCGGCTCCAGTTTGAAGTAGGTATTCAAAGTACCAACACTAAAACTCTAAGGGAAATATCCAGGACTCCCGACGTGAAAAGGGCGCTGGAGGGCATTGAGCTACTTAAAACAACCGGTATTAAACTTCATGTAGATTTAATAGCAGGTTTGCCCCATGAGGATTTAGAAAGTTTTGGCCATTCTTTTGATGATGTGTATAGTCTCTACCCTGAGGAAATACAGCTGGGATTTTTAAAGCTCTTAAAAGGGACAAGGTTAAGAAAAGATGCCCACAAATACGGCATCGTATATCGGTCAAAGCCTCCCTATGAGATTTTATATAACAAAGACATAAGTTACCGGGAGCTTTGCATCCTTTCCGGTATTGCAAGGCTCCTAGATAAATACTACAATACCGGTCGTTTCAGGCATTCCTTAAATTACCTCTGCAGTAAATTCCAAAGGCCTTTTGACTTATATCTATCTTTTTACACGTTCTGCAAAAAAAGAGGGCTTTTCAAGCTACGGCATTCACTAACAACCCAATATGACATACTTTTTGATTTTGTCCAAAGCCTTGACGTGGATAAAGACCTTTTCGGCGATATACTAAAATTTGATTTCATGCTCACTAGCAGTAAGGCAGCCCTGCCGGATTTCATAAAACCGATTGAAACTAAGGAATTTGTAAATGCGGCTAAAGAATATGTTTACAATGAAAAATGGCTTGAAGCAAACCTGCCTCAAGCCTTGGGTCTTTCAAGCCGTAATTTACACAATCAAATATCTTATGGCCTTTTTAAATATGATGTTCCGCATGGCACTGAAAGAAAAGAAAAGGGCATTGTTTTTTTACAAAAGGAAGGCGAAAGCTACTATGCGGAATTTTCCCTTTAAGCGAGCATGACTCTGTCTTCGACGAATTTTTCGCCCTGAAGCTGCTCAAATTTATTTAAGAGGCGGGGAATTGTCATGGTTGACTTTTCCTCTCCCTTTATGTCCATGACGATCCGGCCCTTGTGCATCATTATGAGCCGATTGCCCATTTTTATAGCGTGTTCTAAGTTGTGGGTCACCATTATTGTGGTGATCTTGTTTTTGTGTATTATTTCCTCGGTGAGACTGTTTACTAAGAGGGCCGTCTTAGGATCTAGGGCGGCGGTGTGCTCGTCTAATAGCAACAGTTTTGGCTTTTTCATGGTTGCCATAATAAGGGTCAGGGCTTGCCGCTGCCCGCCGGATAGCAGCTTTACCTTGGTAGAAAGGCGATTTTCCAAGCCAAGGGGAATGTTTTTTAGATACTCTTTAAATTGTTTCCTGCGATTAAAATCCAATCCCCATCTGAGGGCCAAATTGTTTGGCCTCGCGTAGGCCATTGAAAGATTTTCTTCAATGGTCATAGAAGGAGCAGTTCCCAGCATGGGATCCTGAAAAACTCGCCCTATAAAAGCTGCCCGTTTGTATTCCGGTAGATTGGTAATATCCTGGCCATCAAGGATGATCTTACCGCCGTCTATGGGAAACACTCCTGCAACGGCATTTAGCATCGTGGATTTGCCGGCACCGTTACTGCCTATGACGGTGATAAAATCGCCATCTTCAATTTTCAAAGACACATCTACCAGGGCGTGATTTTCATTGGGAGTATTTTTATGAAAAATCTTTTGAACATTTTCAAGAATTACCATTAGACTTGCCTCCTTTCGTGGAAAGCTGTAGAGACTTTTTAAAGCGCGGAGCCGTTAATGCTATGATTACTACGATTGCAGTAAGTAATTTTAAATCCGAGGCTTGTGCCAACCGGAAGGAAAGGACCAAAGCAATGCTAAAACGGTATAAAAAGGAGCCAAAGAGAACCCCTAGTGTGCTTATAAAAACGCTTCTTGCTCCGAAAAGCGAATCACCAATGATTACCGAAGCAAGGCCTGCCACTATTGTGCCTACTCCCATTCCTACGTCGGCAAAACCTTGATATTGAGCAACTAAGGCTCCCGACAGAGCAATTAAACCATTTGACAATGTAAGACCTAGTATTTTGGAAAGATTTGTGTCAACTCCCTGACTTCTAATCATTTGAGGATTATCTCCGGTAGCCCTAAGGGCAAAGCCCATTTGTGTCTTTAAGAAAGAATCTAGCAAAATCTTTATCAATAAGGCAAATAATACAAAAAAGATGATGTAAGTATATTTAGTTGGAAAGGAAGGCCATATTTTGCTTAAAACATCACTTATTGCAGAATAAATTGTGGGCTGATTTAATAGGGGGGTGTTTGGTCGACCCATAATGCGAAGGTTGATTGAGTAGAGAGAAGTCTGGGTCAATATTCCGGATAGCAAATCACTGATTCCCGCTTTTGTATTTAAAAAGCCTGTAATGGCCCCCGCTATTGTTCCTGCAATAAAGGCAATGAATGTAGCAAAAAACGGACTGTGGCCGCTCACGATGAGAAAGGCGGCCACAGCAGCTCCTAAGGGGAAACTGCCGTCTACAGTCAAATCGGAGAACCTAAGTATTCTAAAAGTTATATAAACACCTAGAGCCATTATTCCGAACACAAGTCCTTGCTCTAGCGATTTTATAAACAAGCTCGATAGTGCGGGCACTAGTGCCAATATTGTCGTGAATAAATTTTGCAACATGCTCGAATCACACCTTAACTATTTCTCTATAATTTCATCGGCCCTGGACAGCACCGGTTCCGGAATATCTAAATCTAGAATCTCTGCAGATTTTTTATTTATGATTAACTTTAGATCTTTAGATCCTTCTATAGGGGTATCTGCAGGATTTTCACCGTTTAATACCCTTGCCGCCACATGACCGGTCTGTTTTCCTAAAAGATAGTAGTCTATTCCGAGTGAAGCTAAGGCACCGCCGTCTACATGCCCCCGTTCGGCACCGATGATGGGTATTTTGGCATCATTTGCAGCCATTACAATAGCGCTAATGGCTGAGGCTACGGTGTTATCCGTGGGTGTGTATATGGCATCTACCCTGCCTGCCAGCGACTGTATTGCCTGGTTTACTTCACTGCTGCTTGCTACGGTTGCCTCAAGAACCTGAAGACCTATATCTTCGGCTGCCTTTTTTGCAATGTTTACTTGGATTACCGAATTTGGTTCGCCAGCATTATATATTATGCCGATATTTTGGGCATCGGGCAGAATTTCCTTTAATAGCTCAATTTGTTCTTTAACCGGGTTCATGTCCGTAGTGCCCGTTACGTTAGTACCCGGCTTTTCAAGGCTTTTTGCGAGGCCTGCTTCAACAGGGTCGGTTACAGCCGTGATTAGTATCGGGATATCCTTAGTAGCATTAGCAGCTGATTGTGCCGACGGTGTTGCAATTGCCAGGATTAAGTCAACGTTTTCGCTAACTAAATTATTTGCAATTGTTTGGGTTGTAGGAAAGTCCGCCTGAGCATTTTCTAAGATAATTTCAATATTCTTTCCTTCTTCAAATCCGGCTTCTCTTAAACCGTCGATAAAACCATCACGAGCTGCGTCTAAGGCGGGATGTTCTACAAACTGAGATATGCCTATTTTAAACACTTTTTCTTGATTCTCAGTCTCCTGTGGAGCTGGTTCTGCCTGAGAATCCGTGCCTGTGGAATTGGCACATCCAGCCAACGTGAGTGCTAAAGTAAGGATAATCATTAATGTGATGACAAAGTGTTTTTTCAATTAAAAAAACCCCCTTCTTTTTGGTTAGCATGGGGAGAAAAAAGTACACAAAAAAACACCCAGTAAGAGTGTTTCTTCCAAACCATCTCCTACCATACTACCGTTCTACACGTTTTTTTATTTGCATAGTATTATATAGCCCTAGTTGCAAAAAGTCAATAGTAGATTTTTGACTTAAGAATTATTTTTAGGCAAAGCTCTGTGGCCAAGGCCTACAACCACGTCGTTGAAATTCAAAAACCCAACTCCGAAAAACATTGCTACAGTCAGATGCTCTCCGCAGCGGGCAATTCCAATTTTACCGCCAACATTAAAGCCCATAGCTTTTTGCAAAATCTGAGAAAGAGCTTCACGGGTTGCCCCTATCAGCGCACCCTCCAATACGTGAACGTTCTCCTTTATGATACCTTCCCGCTTTGCTGCGACAAGGGAACGCTCAATGACTTTTTCAATGGAATTTACAAGGTTTCCTCCAAAGTCCACAGCACAAACCTTAACACCCATGTTTCTAAAACTTTGTTTCAGTTCGGCTTCTTCAGAGCGCGTAGAAAGTGCCATTTTTAGAGCTATTTTGGCAACATCGGTACTTTCCAAAAGTCCCACCCCCGAAAAAATTCTATCTCATCTTATTATATCATAGTATTCATTTGGATGAGGAAAATAATTGTTAAGGATTGGATCAAACTTTGCACATGGGAGTTTCATTAAATTTTACAGCAATCTGCTGATGAGAAAGGCTGCCAGAAAACCCACCAGCAAGCCTGCATTTTCCAAGCGCGTTCCCAAGTTACTAGCTTTAGGTATAAGGGATGTGCCAGTCATAAACAATATTGAACCGCCGGAAAATGCCATTATCATACCTAACCAAACTTCGCTGAGATTTCTCAAAAGGTAATACCCGCTGAGAGCTGCAAAGGGGTCTAAGAGGCCAATCAGCACGGCTAATACCATGGCAGATTTTGATGAAAGACCCGCCTTGTCAACGAGATCCTTTGTGGATGATATACCTTCAGGAATATTGTGAAGCAGCACCGATAAAGCAATCACTATCCCCAATCGACCTTGACCCGTGGCAAAGCCTATTCCCATACTTAAAGCTTCGGGCAAATCATCAAGGGCTGTTCCTATTATGGCACCTGTCCCCGGCGCGACGAATCTTGTCATCAGCCCTTCTAATATATAAAGGAAAGCTCCACCTAAGAAGAATGCTATAGAAGTGCATACCGGTCCTGAAAGCCTGTATGCTTCATGCATTAGAGAATAGGAAAGCACCGATAATAAAACTCCGGAACCAAATGCCAAAACAAAAGCTAAAATCTTATCGGGAATTCTTTTTGTCCCCAGGTAGCCGCCTAGAACTACGCCTAGGCCTGATATGGAGCTGAAGAAAAATATCTTATAAAAACTAATCATTGCTCATTCACCTACAAAATATTTTACACATGCAGGATTTAACAAATAACGAATTGAATATATAATAATAGCTTGGCGTAGCTTTTAGAGAATTGCTAGGGGGGGGCTATATTGCCATATTTTACATGTCCTTATTGTAATAAACGTTCATACTCCGCAGCAGATGTCTGTGCTTGGATATGCCCGTACTGCAACAGCAAGGTAAACCAGGAAGACAGCGAAGAAAACAAGAACCAAGAGCAAGAAAACTAGCTGCTCTTTTTTTATTTTATGGGGCAATACTTATATTGCCCTAAAATAAAAAAAACATTTCTGACCCATTTTCGTCAGAAATGTCTTTTGTATAAACAGCATTATACAGATAACTTTTTGTAGTTTTTATCGATGTTTAACACGTACGAAGCGATGTTAAAAGAGTGGTCCCCGACACGTTCTAAATTTGCCAGCAGGTCGAGAAATATAACTCCTGAACTTGGGTCACAGGAGCCTTCATTTAAGCGCTTTATGTGATTTAGACGGAGCTGCTTTTCCATCATGTCAATTTCTTCCTCATTTTTTACAATATTTTGTGCTGAAGCCTTGTCCCAATGCAGGAATGTATGAACTGCTAAATCAAAGGTCTCTTGTACTTTGGAAGACATTTCTAGCAATTCATCAATGGCTATATTGCTAAAGGGCAGACGATGGTCATTTCTATACTCGGCCAGTTCCAGTATGTTCATAGCATGGTCCCCAACACGTTCTATATCGGTTACCGTGCTTACCAAGTCAGTGATGGAATTGTACTCATCATCTGATAAAGAAACGCGTGAAAGCAAGGCCAGGTATCGAGTGATTTCTCGCGCCAGCTCGTTGATAACCGCTTCCTTTTCTTTTGCCATTTTATCCTTCTGTTCACTGTAATCAACAAAAATGTCTATGGAGTCTTTCACAGTTTCCAAGGCCAAGTTGCCCATACGGGCAATTTCTTTTTTAACCTGTGTAAAGGCTATGGATGGAGTTTCAAGGAGCCTGTCGTCAATATATTTTAAACCTCTTTCGATAATCACAGGTTTTCCTGGGATTAAAGTTGTGACTAACTTTACCAACAAAAACGTAAAGGGCAGCTGCATGATGGTGTTAGTCACATTGAACAAAGTATGAGCATTTGCTATCTGCCTAACGGGATCCGCCGATGTTAATGATACAGCCATTTCTACCACCGGAAGTATTAAGAGAAAAACCAGTGTCCCTACTACGTTAAATGTAAGATGGAATACGGCGGCGCGTCTTGCCGTAATGTTAGTGCCGATACTAGAAAGCAGGGCTGTCACGCATGTCCCAATATTATCACCAAATAAAATAGGCAGCGCTATAGACATATTTACTATTCCCTGACTTGCTAGGGCTTGCAGGATACCAATAGTGGCACTACTGCTTTGAACCAAGCCGGTGGTTAAAAAGCCAGCTATAACTCCCAGAATTGGTGTTTTGCTAAAACTCGTCATGAAGTTTACGAACTCCGGCTATTTTGCCAGGGGTTTTAAGGCAGTTTCCATAGTCTGCATGCCAAAAAACAGAAGTCCGAAGCCCAGGACAACTTGTCCGATGTACCGCTGAATTTTATTCCTTCCAAAAATGACAATAATTGTCCCGAGGCCTATTGCGGGCAGTGCAAGTTTAGTTAATTTAAAGGCAATCAGTTGTGCCGTCACTGTTGTTCCGATGTTTGCACCCATTATAACACCTATTGCTTGAGAAAGGTCCATAATGCCGGCATTAACTAAACCTACCACCATAACTGTAGTGGCACTACTGCTCTGAATTATTGCAGTGACTAAAGCTCCCACTATGACGCCCAGGAAACGATTTCGAGTAAGAAGTTCCAGTAAACTTTTTAACCGGTCTCCTGCTGCCCCTTCCAAGCCTTCGCCCATAATTCGCATTCCGTATATAAAAAGACCTAAACCGCCAAACATGGTAAATAATGAATCTAGGGACAAAGTTTTCACCCCTTGTCAAAAATAATGCAGCTTTGTTTAAATTGGTCTCATTAATTTTACCATGCTTGTGGAATAAAAAGCAATTGAAGTGGTCATCTTCTACAAATTTTTTATAAATGTCAAAAATAGTCTAATGATTTATTTAGAATTTCTGAGTGATGAGCAGAATCCCCAGAATTATAAAAGCCATGCCTCCTCCTATATGGATATAATAGATAGGTACGGTTTTTGAAATAATAGACCCTAAATACACACCTATTATTGTATTTAAAATTAGAGCCAAGGCGGCGCCTAAAAATACGCTAAAATATGATTCGTTATGGGCGGCAAGCAGCATTGTGGAAAGCTGGGTTTTGTCCCCTAGTTCAGCGAAAAAAACTAATAAAAAAGTTGTAAAAAAAGTCTTCCAAATAAACAAAATTTATAGCCCCCTCCGAAGAAGCCTCTTTTTCCTTGAAGAGGACAATCCTATAATTTTAACTTTTGAATAAAGATACTCTAAGAGGCTTGCGGCAAAAAAACCGATACCTGCCCCTAAAAGAATGCTAAAGACAAAAGCATCGCCCCGATTTAAAGCGAGTTCCAGATTCAGACCTAAAGCTGCCGGCACACCTATTAAACTCCTGACATTTTTTAAATACTCCGTGTAATAAGGTATCCAGGCTATAAAGCTCCATATTATTCCCCAAAAAACGCCCTTTTTCTGCCTAGATGATATCATTTTATCCACCTCCCGCTCTTTATTTAAATTCTATTCCCGCTTCGCAGGTTATATTCAGAGCGCAAAAAATTTTGCCATATTCATATCGGGCTACCTGCATGAATAAAATAAAACAGCTTTAGTATAGGGGGTGGAGAAGATTTCACGGTCCTACATAAACAGACAAGTAATAACAAAAGTAGTGTGTTTGTTGACGATGATAGCCGTATTTTTGTCCCATAATTGCATGGTTTTACCAAGGGCAATCGGGGTTTTTGCCCCTGCAGATCGCCTGGTACCCATATACAGAGTAGAAACCCAGGATAAAAAAGTGGCTATATCCTTTGACGCAGCATGGGGTTCTGACATTACGCCGAAACTGTTGGAAACACTAAAAAAACATAATATAAAAACTACCTTTTTTTTGGTGGAATTCTGGATGGATAAATATCCGGAAATGACACGACGGATTGCTGAAGAAGGACATGAGATAGGTAACCACTCGGCCACACATCCAAATATGGGAAGCCTTTCAAAGCAAGAAATAATTAAAGAGATAACAACAACCCACAATACAATAAAAGAGCTTACTGGCCAGAACGCCATTTTGTTCAGACCGCCTTTTGGGGACTACAGCAATACACTTATAAGCACCTGTAATGAATTAGG
>LFSJ01000039.1:53647-61917 GCA_001512695.1 Tepidanaerobacter sp. DTU063
GACAGGGTAATCAAGCAGGTAAAACCAGGCTCCATCGTCCTCTTTCACAACAATGGAAAGCACACAGCAGAAGCATTAGAGCCCATCATCAAAGAGCTCCACGGGCAAGGCTACGATATCGTCCCGATTTCAGAGCTTTTGATAAAAGGAGAATACTACATAGACAAGTCAACAGGGGAAATGAGGAAAAAGTAAACCGAGGAGTTTATACATGCGGCGCACTCTTGTGCTCCGTTTTTTTGTGAAGAAACAAGGTTTCCGTGCCCTGAAAAAATCTCCGATTAGTTTTTCGTAAGTCATTATGTGGCTTTAGAACAATCTTGAAAAGATTAGATGAAACATAGAAAGTATGTTGACCTTACATTACATGTGTTATATATTATATTTAACAAAAAATAATGAATTATTTAGATTCACAGCAGGGAACTAGAATATGTGAGTAGCGAATCCCTCAAATACCTTGGAAGGCAGTATCGATTTAAGGGTAAGAAAAAAACTGAAACTATCAAATATTATAGTGGCTTATCGATCTTTACGTCAAAGATACAAATAACATTAAAAAGAGAGAAAAGTTATTTAATAAGTGGTTAAATGAAAAAACAAATTTTCATTTTAATGAATCATTAGACTGGATGTTCAAATTGGTTAAGAGCTACAATATTCCAAAACCAGAGATAAAGATTAGGGAAATGAAAGCAAGATGGGGTTCTTGCCACCGAAAAGATCAAGTTATACTTTTAAATTCAGAATTAATCAAAGCACCAAAATACTGCATAGATTACGTGGTCCTTCATGAACTTATACATTTTAAATACAATAATCATGACACTGACTTTTATGCTTTTTTAATTTCCTTAATGCCTGATTGGGAAAAACGGAAGAAAATCTTAGATGAGGAAACAATAAAGGATTTGTAAAGCAGATAAATATATATATTTAGACATCCGATGCGATGCTTGTAAAGTAGAATCTTTTAATAAGCATAGGATAACAGAAAGCAAGGTGATGATCATGAAAACTTTTGATTCAACCAAGATAGGTCTTTTAGATATATTGGAAGAAGTACATTGTGGAAAAATTCAATTACCTGACTTCCAAAGAGGGTGGATTTGGGATGATGATCGTATTAAAGGGATTATTGCTAGTGTTGCTAAATCTTTTCCCATTGGTGCCATTATGCTCCTTGAAACTGGAAACGAGAACGTTAGATTTAAAACAAAACCTATTGAAGGCGTGAAACTAAATGACGAAGTAAAGCCCGATTTACTTATTCTTGATGGCCAACAGAGGATTACTTCTCTATACCAAACAATCATGACTAATGAAGTAGTAACCACAAGAAATGAGAAAAACTATGAAATTAAACGTTGGTACTATATTGACATGAAAAAGGCTATGGATGACAGTCATGATCTTGAAGAGGCAATAACCTCAATAAATGAAAAAAAACAAATTACCGAAGATTTTGGTCGGAGAATTATTCTGGATTTGTCTAAGAAAGAATATGAATTTGAAAACCTCATGTATCCACTTTCTATGATTAGAGATTATAGCGTTTGGAGACGTGAATTTAATGAGTATTGGCAGTATGATCGAGAAAAATCTATATTTTGGGATAAATTTGAAGGTAAGATTATCAACAGTTTTAATAAATATATGATTCCAGTAATCATCATGAAGAAAGAAAATCCCAAAGAAGCAGTTTGTCAAGTTTTTGAAAAGGTTAATACGGGCGGGGTGTCTTTAAATGTTTTTGAATTATTGACGGCAACTTTTGCAGCTGATGAGTTTGATTTAAAAACAGATTGGCAGGAGATAAAAGAGGAACTTCAACAGCACAAGATGCTCGCAAAAGTTAGCAACACTGATATTATACAGGCGATTACTTTGCTATCTACATACAACAAGAAATTAAAGCTAGCACAACAAGGTACTCCGGATGAAAAATTGCCGGCTATAAGCTGTAAACGAAAAGATATGCTCGAACTAACACTAAATGATTATAAAAAATACAGAGATCTGATTGTGCAGGGATTCATAAAAGCAGCCAAAATACTTTTTGAAAATCATATATATACTGCCCGGGATTTACCTTACCCAGCACAGCTAATCCCAATGTCGGCGATTTTAGCAGTTATAGGTGACAATATTGACAATTTAAGTAACAAAAAGAAATTGATGCAGTGGTACTGGTGTGGGGTTTTAGGTGAACTTTACGGTTCAGCAAACGAAACCCGTTTTGCGTTAGATCTGCCTCAGGTAGTAGAGTGGATTATGAACAACGGACCCAAGCCTAAAACTATTTATGATGCAAATTTTTCTCCTTCTCGGCTCCATACTCTTAGGACTAGAAATAGTGCTGCTTATAAAGGAATTTATGCTTTGCTTATGGCTGACGATACCAAAGATTGGCTATCGGCCACAAAAATCGATCTTAGCACCTATTTTTCTGAGTCTATTGATATTCACCATATTTTCCCTGTGGCTTGGTGCAAAAAACATGGCATCAAAAAAGATGATTATAATTGTATAATAAATAAAACTCCATTATCAAGCCGTACGAACCGCATAGTTAGTGGAGATGCTCCAAGTAAGTATTTAAAGAGAATACAAAAACATGCAGGTGTAGACGATGAGGAATTCCATGAGATTTTAAAGTCGCATGTCCTTTCACCTGAATTTCTATATGCTGATGATTTTGAAACATTTTTTAATGATAGGAAGGAGAAAATACTTCAGAGAATCGAAAAGGCTATGAATAAACCCATCGCAAGGGAAGAAATACAACTAGAAGAAGGGGTTTACATAGCTGAAAATGATGAAAGTGAAGATGATTAGGGTATTGAGAAACGAAAATCTCACAGGTGGTAATACTTGTGAGATTTTTTGATGATCTACTATTGTTGCAGTAAAGATTGCCAACTTTACTTGTTCGACTCTAGTAACTAGACTAGTTGTTGACTGAAATACCGGCAAAATCTATAATAAGATTAGATGTGGATAAGCTTTCATTAAAGTTACTGCTATTGCCGTTTGGGGGGCTGAGTGTGAAAGATATTAGAATTTTGGTAGTTGATGATGAAAAGCGCATAGTGGATTTGGTTAGGTTGTATCTTGAGCGTGAAGGTTACGTAGTAGATGAAGCCTTTAACGGTGAAGCTGCCTTAGATATGATATCGAAAAGGTCTTATGACCTGATCGTCCTGGATATAATGCTGCCGGTCATCGATGGCTGGACGGTATGTAAGGAATTGCGCAAAAAGTACGATACCCCCGTTATAATGCTTACAGCGAGAGGGGATGAGTTCGATAAGGTTTTGGGATTTGAACTGGGTGCTGACGATTATGTGGTAAAACCCTTCAGCCCTAGGGAGCTTACAGCAAGGGTAAAGGCACTGTTGAGACGCACTGCAACAAGGAAGGATGAGGAAACGGATGCCCTGGTCTTTCCGGACCTTTTTATTGACCCGTCTGCTAGAGTGGTCAAGGTGAATGATAAGGAAATTACTCTTACTCCAAAAGAATTTGATCTCTTATATTTTTTGGCTAAAAACAAGGATAAGGTTTTTACCAGGGAAAAATTGTTGGAGGAAGTTTGGGGATATGATTTTTATGGCAGCCTCAGGACAGTAGATACCCATATCAAACAGCTTAGGGAAAAACTTGGTAGGAGTAAAGCGGCCTCGTACATAAACACTATATGGGGCGTTGGTTATAAATTTGAGGTGGAAGAGTGAATATTAAAAAGAGCATTATATCAAAGTTATGGCTTTATATGACAGTTTTGGCCATTGTCACACTTTTGTTCTCAGGACTGGTCTTGTCCAGTGTTTTTGAGGACTTTTATTTTAATATGCGAAAAAACGAGATGATAAACGAGGGACAGCAGTTATTGTCCCTTATTTTACAGGGAGTAAACCCATCCGAGCTTCTTGATATAAGTAAGTTCATCAATGCCCATGCAGTTTTAATAGACAGGCAGGGCCTTATTCAAGCAAGCTCAAATATACTAAAATTAGAAGGTATGGCCATTGGAGCTAAAGAATTGGCCGAAGTATTAAAGGGCAATACGGTGGTACATAAAGGCCATATTGCCCAGTTTAATGCTCCAATGCTAACAGTGGCATTGCCCATAAAATCGGAACTGGGAGTGGTGGGTGGCCTTATTTTATACTCACCCATGTCTACCATTGAAAACACCATATGGCAGATCAGAAGGTTGATTTTGCTGGCGGCAGCCATAACCGTAATGATTTCTACAGGACTGAGTTTTGTTCTTTCAAGGACTGTGTCAAAACCCCTGGTACAGATGAAAAAAGCTGCCGAGGAAATGGCAAAGGGGAAATTTGACAACAAGGTCAATGTAGACACAGATGATGAAATCGGTACCCTGGCCAAAACCATGAACTATCTATCAGATGCTCTAAATGAAAATATCAATGCCTTAAACCAGGAAAAAAATCAACTTCAAAATGTACTTCTAAGTATGACAGATGGCGTTGTGACCTTTGATGAAAATGGTCAGGTCATCATGGCAAATCCGCAGGCAATAGAAATCATATCCGATGTTAGTGAAGATGCCAGCACCCAGTTCGATGTTTTAAAAGATTTCCTTGAGCAAGTCAAAGAAAGTGGTGAGTACGTTAAGCGGGAGATAAAATTAAAAGGGAAAACCATAAGTGTGAGGATGGCGCCCCTTTTAGATGATCATATGAAGCTTTGGGGTGTATTGGCGGTGCTTCAAGACGTGACCAGGGAAAGAAAGCTTGAAGATTTGAGAAGGGAGTTTTTAGGAGATGTATCCCATGAATTGAGAACGCCCCTTACCTATCTTCAGGGATACACCGAAGCCTTGTTGGATAACATGGTAAAGAATGAAGAAGAGCGATCCAGGTATTTAAATATTATCCTTGAGGAAACCCTGAGATTGCGCCGCTTGGTAGATGAATTATTAGACCTCTCACATATAGAAGCAGGCCATTTAGACATAAAGAAAAATAGTATATCAATTGAGTCTATAGTTGAAAAGGTATCGAAAAAGGTTCATCCCCTTTGCGACAGCAAGAAAATAGAACTGGAAATTGATATTCAAGGGGATATACCNNAGGTATTCTCCCAAAGACAGCAAGGTAACTGTGAAAGTTCGACCTTCAGATGAAGGTGTGATCGTCACTGTAAAAGACAGTGGTCAGGGCATACCCCCTGAAGAGCTGCCCTTCGTTTGGGAGAGATTTTACAAAGTGGACAAATCCCGTGAACGGAAAAAAAGTGGCACCGGTCTTGGCCTAGCAATTGTGAAGAAGATTGTAGAACTTCACAATGGCCGTGTTTGGGCTCAAAATTGCGATGAGGGAGGAGCGGAATTTTCTTTCTACCTTCCGAGTTCGGTGTAAAAATACAAGTCTCCCGATTGGGAGACTTGTAATATAAAAGCTATTCTTTCATAACCTCTTCCAGTGGATGGTATTGAAGGTTGTGAGCCTCTGCAACGGCTTTATTGGTTATCTTACCATTCATGACATTTACACCCCTGGCCAGGGCTTCATCATCTTGTATAGCCTGTTTCCAGCCTTTTTTGGCCATTTCAAGCAAATAGGGTAAGGTAGCATTGGTCAGAGCCAGGGTAGAGGTGCGCGGAACAGCTCCCGGGATATTTGACACTGCATAGTGAATAACGCCGTGTTTTACAAAAACGGGATTAGCATGGGTAGTGGGCCGTTCAATAGTCTCCACACAGCCGCCCTGGTCGATTGCCACATCGACTATGACGCTTCCCGGTTGCATTTTTTTAACCATCTCTTCAGTAATCAATTTAGGTGTTTTCGCACCCGGAATCAGAACTGCTCCTACGACAAGATCTGCATATTTTAATGCCTTGGACAGGTTGTAACGATTGGAATATAGGGTTTCAATTCTGCCCATAAAGATATCTTCAAGGTAGCGTAGCCTATCAACATTTATATCGATGACAGTAACACGGGCTCCCAGACCCATTGCCCTTCGGATTGCACCGGTACCTACAGTGCCTGCGCCCACAATTACTACGGATGCAGGAGTTACACCGGGCACACCTTCTAGCAAAATACCTTTACCTCCACGAGTCTTTTCAAGGTATATAGCACCTTCCTGGATGGCCATACGGCCTGCCACTTCACTCATAGGTATTAAGAGAGGGAGGCTTCTGTCACTGCGCTGAACGGTTTCGTAAGCTATGGCTGTGATGCCTGAATCCATGAGAACCTCAGTCAGATTGTAGTCAGCTGCCAGATGGAGATATGCAAAAAAGACTAAGTCAGGTCTTAAATACTTATATTCAGATTCATGAGGTTCTTTAACCTTAACCATCATTTCACAGTTTTCCCAAACATCAGAGGCATCGTTCATGATTTCTGCTCCTGCTGCTCTGTAACTTTCATCGGAAAAACCCGAACCCAATCCTGCACCTTTTTGAATCAATACCTTATGGCCACACGCTGTAAGTGCATCTACACCTGCAGGAGTAATGGCAACTCGATTTTCTTGTTCTTTTAATTCTTTTACAACACCAACAATCATCTTTTTGCCTCCTTACGAATTAAAGCATTCAAAACAAATATATAGAAGAGTATATCAAAAAAATAAAAATTGCACCAGTATTTTTTTGCCTTCAGGTAATTATTGAGAATATTTTTAGTTTATCATTCCAATACTATATTTATAGACAAAAAATCCTTTATCGAGGTGACCTGGCTTGTTCAACATCGGAACGTCAGAACTTCTAATCATTTTGGCCCTGTCTTTAATAATTCTCGGTCCCGGCAAGCTGCCTGAAGTCGGTCAAGCTCTAGGAAAGGCCTTAGGCGAGTTTAAACGCGCAGTTCGTGAAACAAGAGATGATGCTGAGAAATAATGGAGGACAAAAAGCTGCCCATATCCTTACACCTAAAAGAACTCAGATTGAGACTTTTGTTTTCCTTAGCCTCGGTAGTAGTTTTTTCTTTAATAAGTTTTATGTGCTGGCCAAATATAATAGATGCAATTCGCTTAAAAGACATAAACTTAATTTTCATCAGTCCTCTAGAGGCTTTTTTGACAAGAATTAAAGCTGCTGTGTTTTGCGGGATATTGCTTTCCATGCCTATCACTTTATATCAAATCTGGGAATATATAAAACCTGCCCTGACTAAAAGGGAGCGAAAACTTGCTATCGTACTTGTAACGGCTTCTAGTCTTCTACTGTATTTAGGATTATGTTTCAGTGTATGTGTAGTTACGCCAATGATTGCAAATTTCTTCCTAAAATCAGCCCAATCGGCTTTAACTCCCCTCATTTCTGTGTCAAATTACACGTCATTTTTCATAAACATGACAATGGCTTTTGCCATCATATCACAAATTCCCCTTCTTATTGTAATTGCAGCAATGCTAGGAATTATAAGCGGTGAGACTTTAAGTAAATACCGAAAATCAACGATTATAGCGATATTTATTTTAGCAGCTATTATTACGCCACCTGATGCCCTGTCACAACTGCTGTTGGCCTTGCCCATGTGGGCCCTATATGAGCTTAGCTTAATATTTATAAGGCTCTTTTGTAAATTAGATTAAATAAAAAAAGGCAGGATGCACCTGCCAAAGGGGGGCTGTAAACAAATTGTAAAGGGGGATTTAAAGCTACTTACATTATGTAGAATAACATAGATATTTGGCGAAAATTTGTGCAAAATGTGATGTTTTTGTGATATGGCCAAGTTAATGGAAAGATTATTTATAATCTGGTATAATTTTATTAAGGACGGGAGGGCTGAGTAAATGGAAGATAAGCTGAGTGACGAAAAGGATACATGTGAAGTTTTCTGCATAGAAAAAGACAAGGTGGAAAAACTCAAAAATGATATTCCGGATATGACCAATTTAGCTGAACTTTTCAAGGTCTTAGCTGATGAAACCAGAGTGAAAGTGGTATATCTCCTATCAAAAGAAGAGCTTTGCGTATGCGATATAGCGGCACTGTTAAATTCAACTGTTTCCAATATATCTCACCATTTAAGGGTCCTAAGAACTGCCCATCTGGTAAAGTTCCGCCGAGAGGGCAAACAGGTATACTATAGCTTGGACGATGAGCATGTGGTCCACATTATAAGAGAAGGATTTGAACACGTAAACCACATCCATAAAAACCTTTGACATCCCTCCGACTGTGATATAATTAGAGTTAGGAGGGATTTTTTTATGTTTAATCCAGAAAGACTTGCAGATTTTCCGGAAAAACCCGGTGTATATATAATGAA
>LFSJ01000039.1:61977-67388 GCA_001512695.1 Tepidanaerobacter sp. DTU063
GAATATATTGTTACGGATTCGGAAGTTGAAGCCCTTATACTGGAGTGCAATCTGATTAAGTTTCACAAGCCTAGGTACAATATTTTGCTACGGGATGATAAGCAGTATCCATATATCCGGATAACATTGAATGAACGGTTCCCGCGGATTGAAGTCGTTCGGACTGTGAAAAAAGACGGAGCACGGTACTTCGGCCCTTATGCAAATGCAGGAGCCATGAGGGAGGCAATTGATGTAATAAACAAAATTTTCCCCATAAGAAGCTGTAAAAAGGACTTGAGTGAAGTACCCATCGATGAAAGGCCCTGCCTGAATTATCACATTAAGCGATGCTTGGCACCCTGTCAGGGTTTCGTGAAAGATGAAGAATACAATGAGATGATAAACAATATCATAATGTTTCTCGAGGGTAAAAGGGAGACCTTGGTCAAACAGCTGAAGGACAGGATGCAGGAGGCTGCCGAGAAATTAGATTTTGAAAGGGCAGCTGTGCTAAGAAATCAAATTTCGGCACTGGAGAAGGTCCTGGAAAAGCAGAAGGTAGTATCAACTGACATGATAGACCAGGATATCATTGCCATGGCCAGGGGCAGCGGTATTGTATGCATCCAGGTGTTCTTCATAAGGGAAGGGAAACTGATAAGCCGTGAACCCTTTATTTTAAACAACACTGATGATATTGAGCGTCAGGAGATTCTAACATCTTTCGTAAAACAGTTCTACAACAATGCACATTTCATACCCAAAGAAATAATTATAGACGAAGATATAGATGACAGGGATACCATAGAAGAATGGCTCAGCCGCAAGAAAGGCCAAAAGGTCTATGTACTAATACCAAAGCGGGGCGAAAAGAAAAAACTAGCTCAAATGGTGGCGGAAAACGCTCGGGCTTACCTAGAACAGGTAGAAAGCAGGGAAGAACGGGAGAGAATAAGGAACCTGCAAGCCCTGGAAGAGTTAAAAAAATTTCTAAATCTGAAAGAATTACCCCAGCGCATTGAGGCCTTTGATATTTCGAACACCCAGGGCACGGAATCGGTAGCATCAATGGTGGTTTTTGAGGATGCACAGCCAAAAAAAGAAGATTACCGCAAATTTAAAATAAGGACCGTTGAAGGGCCAAATGATTTTGAAAGTATGAAAGAGGTTATTTCGAGGCGTTTTAAGCGAGCACTTTCCGGAGATAGGAAATTTCAAAAGCTGCCGGACCTTCTTTTGATAGATGGTGGAAAAGGTCAGCTCAAATATGCTAGAGAGGCTTTAAAGGAATTGGGGCTTTCTCACATACTGACAATTGCCTTAGCTGAGGAGTATGAGCACATATTTGTAGAAGGGCGAGATGACCCTATTGTTCTTCCGGAAAATTCAGAGGCTCTTTTTTTGGTTCAGAGAGTGAGGGACGAAGCACATCGATTTGCACTAAGTTTTCACAGAAGCCTTAGAAGCAAAAGAAATCTTCGCTCGGTACTTGATGATATTCCAGGTATAGGGAAAGCCCGTCGTTTGGCATTGCTCAAGACGTTAGGCGGTCTTGAGGGCATTAAGAGAGCAACTCTTGAAGAGCTTGCAGCTGTGCCTGGTATGAACAGGAAAGCTGCACAAGCGGTGCATGAATACTTTCGTAAATAAGTAAAGGAGTAGAATAAAAGTGACTAAAGTAGTTATTCAAGTTAGGTTTTCTTAAACTAAGGGTAAAAGGTGGCGAACGTGGATGAAGAAGCTGAAAGTGTGGGGAATTGTTACTGGCATACTGATTCTAATTGCTATTGTAGCAACGGGGATTTTCGGCTACACATTTTGGGGGATTCTGTATGAAGGTTAAAAATGGATTTTATACAACCGTCTTTATAGTTTGTATCATCTTGATTGCCTGTTCAAGCAATTCATCTTTAGAACAGGTTGGCTTGCCTGCTGAAGAAAAGGAAGCCAACAGTGAGATATCTTCTGACAGTTCTCCATGGTCTATAAATGCATATTTAAAAGAATTGCCTAATGTCATTTTGCAAAAATGGTCTCCTGATAATAAAAAGGTAGCTTATACAGTATTTGAGCAATCTAGAGAAAACACAAGAATATATATTTGGCATGTAGGGGAAAAGGAACCAAAGCTTGTCCAAGGTGTAGAAGGCAAGATCGATGATTTATACTGGTCTCCTGACAGTCGGTATATTGTTGCGGATATTGGTACTTCTGCTTTACGTTTGGGTGAGATTGTAGATGTAGAAAGACGCATCAAGGTCGATAGTATTAAGTACGCAGGTAAACCTGCTTGGGCCCCTGATAGCAAGTGGCTAGCCTTAGGCAAAGTGCGATCAATTATACCTCCAATTGAGTGGGAACTGGAGGGAACCATAGATCTGATTATCTATAATATTGAGACCAAAGAGACTAAGGTTATCAAAGAGGGTAATCAGAATGAATACTATAAACCTCTGACCTGGGGAATAGATGGAGTATTGGATTATGCGTGTAACAAAATGTCAGGAGATAGCTACATACGTTGTTACTTGCCCGAGGAGGGAAATATGGAAGATGAGTTTGAAAAGCGAGTTAAGCAAAAATACTTCTCTCCATCTAAAAAGAATGAAGTAATCATAGTGAGTAACAATGGTGGTTATAATGCTTACTGTAAAACCGAAAATTATTTTTCACGGATAAAGGAGTTTTCTTTTTTAAGAAATTTACCAACTGTTAGCTGGTCACCTCAGGAGAAGTATTTAATTTTGGTGCTTGAAGGTTTGCAAATATTCAGTGGCTATGTGTATGATGTTCATAATGGTCATGAAATGGGAGAAATTGATTACTTAAAAGGCCCATTTTGGTCTCCCACAGGAGATTATTTTGCTTTTACCAGACGGGGAGAAAATATACCTGAAGCTAATAATTCTGGGCGCCATTACACTACTGATTTATGTATTTTTGACCTGGAATTAGGCAACTACTTTATAGAGCTATTTAAGGGAACGGCTGATTTTTATTATACCGCAGAAGGCTGGGAAAAAGAGGGTATAGCCTATTCTCAAAGAGATTATGCTAGCGGAAAGGTTTTAGAAAAGGGTAAATATGTTTATGCCCGCCATATAGTCTCCTGGAATCCGGAAACAGGGGAAGAGAAGGTGTTAGAATCCTTTTCAGGCAGGAAGTACGGTATTTTAAACTATTCACCTGATAACAAATGGATTTCTCTTATTAAGTATCACCCAAGTGCTGGAGATGCTTTTCCAGGCAACCCGGCATTTTATAATACATTAACTGGAGAGATCAAGGAACTTGATATAGTTTTTCAAGCTACAGGTGGCTGGGAGGAAATTTCCTGGTTTCATAAATCTCCTCGAGTAATTATCGAGCACAGTAAGTTGTTAGATATTAATACCTGGACAAAAAATGAATTAAAAGTTCCGGAAAATGAAAGGATTTTGGGTAGTAAGCCTGCTCCTGATGATAAAATTGCCGTTTTCACCTACAAGCCGAAGGAGAATAATCATGACAACCTTGGGATACCCCTCAAATTATATATCATGAGCGACAATGGCCAAAAAATCCTTAATGAAAACCAAACGGAGATACTTCCCTATTTTCACAATAATACTCAATGCCTTTTGCCCGTAAACTGTGACTGGCTGGATAGTAATACTCTTGTTTTGGAAAGTTGGCGGGAGCAGTATAAGGAAATAGCTGATGTATATAAAATAGATGTTAACACAGGCGAGACTTACAAACTTATAGAAAATGCGTATAACCCTTGCCCCGCACCTGATGGTTCAAAGATAGCCGTAACCATGTTCAACGATGGTAGCAGTTATTTTTCCCAAGATATCAAAGTTGTTGATACCGATGGAGATATTATAAAAACCTTAAACTGTAAAGATTTCGACTTGGACTTTTTTGGTTCGGATATGATATGGAGTACCGATAGTAGTAAACTGGTAGTCAAGGGTTATAAGAAGGAAAACAAAGTAAGGAAACAGTATGTGGTTATTTATGATTTTATAGAGGAAAATAGTAAAACAATGGGATTTAAGAATAACCAGTTAAGTCATGTTGAAAAAAATCTTCTCTTCGTTAGTGAAGATGGCCGGGAAATAATATATTCTCAGCTAGGCAGGCTTGAGGAAAGTTATGTTTTTTAAGCCAATAACCTACTATGGCCCTTTTATCCCGTCCCCTCTATAATATATTGGGTAAATCTTTCATTAAAAGGGGGTTGAGGGATGAAAGGGTCATTATTAGATAAACTAAAATTATATTTAATATCACTATTAGTATTTGCTTTAATTTTTTCAGTAGTCCATGTTTCGGCAAGTTCTTCAGTGCAAGCTACAACAACAATTTCAAATAAGAAATTACCATCAGATGATAATGATAAAGATGATTTGCCGAACTATGATGTTTTACGAACACAATTAGAGGATTATATAGGCACCAGGCCAGGTAAGGTCAGCGTATATGTAAAAGATTTCGCCACTGGTGAAACTTTAAATCTCAATTCTGATCAGGTTTACGTGGCGGCTAGCACAATAAAGTTACCTTTAGTTCTGTATATATATGAATTGGCGGCACAAGGCAAAATAAATCTTGATGCAAAACTCACTTATACACCGGAATATTATGCACAGGGTACCGGTATTCTCCAAGGAGAACCTTTCGGCGGGCAATATACAATAAGGGAACTTTCGCGGCTCTCCATGGAATATAGTGACAATGTAGCCTGGAAGATGCTGCTAGATTTCATGGGCCAAGACAAATTAACGGCGTATGAGAAGTCTTTGGGTGCCAAGGCTACCGGTGGCGATAACGGACTTTATATAACAACTCCTGAAGATATGGGTATATACCTGGAAAGGTTACTAAATTTCAGCGAAGAAAAGCCTGAATATGGGAATGAGGTCCTCCATTATATGGCTAATTCCATCTTCAGTGAAGGAATTCCTCAAGATCTGCCCGATGATATTGTGGTTGCTCACAAAATGGGTGCATTGAATGATAAATTTCATGATGTAGGTATTGTCTTTGGAAATCGGCCTTATATAATTGCCATCTTTACCGATGAGGCATGGGAAGAGGTATCCTTACAGACCCTTGCCGATGTATCGCGTATTGTATATAATTTCCAGGAATCATAAAGTAAGGTATAACATATATATTTCTGTTTGACAACAGAGCCCTTATCTTATTCAACTTAAGATAAGGGCTCTACTTTAGGCTATAATTTCTCCTTCAATGCTGACTTCCATTGATTTTATGGGGATGTTTTTCCCTGAGCGCCGTAAGGATTCCTCTACTATCTTAACCATACCGAAGCAGCAGGGAACTTCCATATGAGCTATTGTTATGCTTTTTATATTATTATTTTTTAAGATTGCTGAGAGCTTTTCTACATAGTGATTTCCGTCATCAAGCTTTGGACA
>LFSJ01000039.1:67427-119703 GCA_001512695.1 Tepidanaerobacter sp. DTU063
CAGTCAGCTGTTATCAACAAATCAGCGTTCTCAAAATAGGGGGCCTGTACTGGAACGAGCATTAGCTGCACCGGCCACTGTTTCAGCTGGGATTTGATGGATATTGTGACATCGCCGGTATCGCAAGTAGAAGCGGTTTTATTAGTCTGCCTCATGTCGATAGCTCTTGAGCCGGGGCAGCTAAAAACTTGGCTACTTCCGGGGCAGGAAAAGCCCTCCTCATCAAAATCTTCTCCCGAGCTTTTCAGGTATTCTTCTACAGCCTCTTCATCAAATTCTTCCGCTTCACGTTCAATAATTGTGATGGCACCCTGAGGGCATGAGCCAAGACATGCTCCAAGGCCATCGCAGTACTTGTCTGCAACCAGGCGGGCCTTGCCGTCTATAATTTTAATTGCTCCTTCCGCACATGATGGAATACATAGGCCGCAGCCATTGCATTTATCTTCATCAATATGAACTATACTCCTTACTGCCATAGTATTTCTCCTTTCTTAGTCATCTACAACAATTATAGCAGGAAGAAAAAGATTTAATGTGACAAAGCTCACAACCCTTGATTTATAAAAATAGGAAAGTTCCAGTTTTTTTTTCATAAATATCTAGGGGAGGGAAATACATGAAAAGAAAACATATAATTTTACTTTTCTTAATTTCAATCCTCATCATGTGGATTTTATTTTCTCGATTTAGTAGGGTCACTATTAGGCAGCTAGACGATCTGGGCACCGTGAAGATTACTATCAATTTTTACATTCAGGTAGAGCAGGAAGGCATAGAGGATAAGATAAAACTTTCTTCCGAAAGGCCGGGCACTGAAATCATAAAAAATCTTATATGGATTGATGATACGACCTTAGAGATACTTGCCATGGAAAAAGCCCTTCCAAAAGGCTTTAATACAGAATTGAAAGTAGGTCCGTTAAAGACATCCATACCCGGTTTATATAAGCTGGTTAAGGTTAATTTTAGTGCAGAGATTTCACCATTTCTAACCGGCATGTCGTCCATTGCCGCCAGCACGGGCCCCATTGAACTGGACTTTTCCACGCCGATAAAAATACAGGATTTAAGAAAAGGCCTTGTTGCCGATTTTGATTATGTCTTAAGGGAAAGGTACCTTATAGACGAAAACGGAAAGGTATTTAAAGACTGTAGCAGCTTTGAACTAGTGCCCAAGGAGCCTCTTGTCCCGGGGAAGCAGTATGAAGTAAAATTCGATGGGCTTTTGTCAAACTATACCGATGGTGCAAGCAAAACAGCTTTTCACAGGATTTTTACAGTTGCCGATGTGCCGAAAGTAGTTAGAACACAGCCCCAAGACAGTGAGAGGGATGTTAAACTCTACGACCAGGTTTTAGTTGAATTTGATGAAGATATGAAAGAAGTTGATATAGAGATTGAAAAAATGTCGGGCGATATAAAACTTGAAGGCAAGACCGCCGCTTTTAAGCCTCATACCGTATTTGTCCCCAATACAACATACCGTGTAAGGGTAACAGGCAAATCCACCTTTGGCGAGGCAATGGCCCCCTACAGCTTTGAGTTTACTACCGTGGATATGGGAGATAAATGGTGGGTGGAAATTAACTTAAGGCCCATTCAAAAGGTGACCGTTTTTCGAGGCAATAAAATTGTCAAATCCATGATAGCTTCAGCGGGCCTTCCAGATGAGGAAAATCGAACTCCCCGGGGCTTTTTCACCTTAAAAGATAGAGGAGAATACTTTTGGACTGAGAGGATACAGGAAGGGGGCCTTTACTGGGTGAGAATAACAGACAATTATTTAATTCATTCGGTGCCACGAGATAAAGACAATGAAATAATTGAGGAAGAATTTAAAAAGCTGGGCATTCCTGCCAGCCACGGCTGTGTAAGACTTAAAGACGAAGATGCAAAATGGTTTTATGAAACCGTCCCCAGCGGGACACTGGTGATTATACACGACTGATGCAGGGAGGTAAGCAATCGTGAACTTTATTTTTTCCTTATTCATCTTAACAGGAATAATCGTGGCTGCAGCAAATGGAAGAATAGATATTATTACAACCGCTGCCATGACTTCAGCAGCAAATGCAGTGCAACGGGCCATTACCCTAATTGGCATCATTAGCTTATGGTTGGGTATAGCGAGGGTTGCCGAGGAATCTGGCCTAATCAATATTTTGAGCCGGCTGATAGCCCCCCTATTTCGCTGGCTTTTTCCGTCAATTCCAAAAGGTCATCCCGCCTTGGGCTGCATCTTAATGAACTTAAGTGCCAATATGTTGGGTTTTGGGAATGCTGCAACACCCTTCGGCCTGAAAGCCATGCAGGAATTACAGCGACTAAATGACAAACCGGATACTGCCACGGAGGCCATGTGCACATTTTTAGCTATAAATACATCCAGTGTCACAATAGTTCCCGCTACGTTAATAGCATTGAGGGCGTCGACAGGTTCACAAAATCCCTCTGAAATAATGGGAGCAGTTTTGTTTGCCACGACCTGCTCAACCATGGCGGCAATTTTAGGCGATATTGTAATTAGAAATCTGTATCGCAGGAGGCGTTCGTATTGACAGCAGAAATGTTGGGGCAGGGCTTTTCATGGTTTATTCCCGGGTTGATTTTTGTAGTTTTTTTATACGGTCATTTGAGGGGGGTAAAAGTATTTGAAGTTTTTGTAGAGGGGGCACATGAAGGTTTCATGATGGCCATAAAGCTAATACCCTATCTCATCGGCATATATGTTGCAATTGGGATTTTTAGAGATTCAGGAGCTGTAGACATACTTGTGACGCTACTATCTCCCATCTTGAGGGTAATTAAAGCGCCTACCGATGCCTTGCTTTTGTTGATTGTAAGGAGCCTCTCCGGACCGGCGGCACTGAGCATGACCATGGAAATTTTCGATAAGCATGGGCCCGATTCTTTTATAGGGAGACTGGCATCTACCATGCTGGGGTCAAGCGATACCACCTTTTACATCATTGCGGTATACTTTGGTTCCGTAGGTGTCAGGAAAACCCGCTACGCCATCCCCCTCGGATTACTCGCAGATTTTGCAAGTTTTGTAGCCTCTGTATATATAGTGAGAAAAATGTTTATATAAAAAAGCTCCCTTGCATAATACAAGGAAGCATACTGCCTACCTTAGGCGTATTCCTGCGCTCATTGCGCCTATAAATTCATTGTCTTTAAAAATCGGTGTTGCCACCGTTATTGTTGGCAGTCCCGTAAGGGCCGAAATATGCATTTTAGATGTATAATCTTGGCCGCTTTTGGTTGCCTTAAACCAATCCCTAAATGAAAAGTCAGTTACATTTGAAGGATTAGAATTTGCGATACTCCTTCCGGTATGGTCCACCGTGATTATTCCTGTAAAGTTGGGAAATTCTTTTTTCAGTTTGTCGAAAACCTTATGGTGTTGCTCTTTGTCCATTGACAGAATTTCTTTGGATTTTACCCAATGTTTTAGTAAATTCAATACTTTTGTCTTTATTTCTGAGGAGACGTCGTATTGCGAATCTTTTAAAACTTTTTCTACATAGCTATATATTTCATCAGCTACTTTCATGAGACTTGCGGTAGTCGCGTTTATGTTGTGCATTACTGCAGCTTGTTCTTCCGAGACTGCGGCAGTTTCCTGGAAAGCTGCAGATATGTCCTGTGTGAGGGATGAAAAGTCTTCAATTGTTTTCTTGATATTGTTGGCAGCTACGGCCTCATCATTGGTGAGATTATTTATGTGGTCCATAGATTCAAGGGTATCTTCAATTACCTGTGAGGTTGTCTCTAGAGATTGTTTTGCAATTTTTGCATGCTGTGCTTCAACTTGAACCTTGATAAAACCATCTACTATTTCTTCGGATAATTTGACTATTCTGTCGCTGATATTTTGCACCGTGTCTTTTATTTCACTGGCCGCAATTTGAGCGTTCATTGAAAGTTTGCGTATTTCATCTGCTACAACTGCAAATTGCCTTCCCATGTCACCGGCTCGAGCGGCTTCTATCGCAGCATTTAATGAAAGCAGATTTGTTTGCTGGGCAATAGTTTCTACCGAGCTGATAATTCCGCTTACCTTTTCAGCTTCTTTTACCAATGCATCTACTTCCACAGCAGTGACGCTGTTTTGCTGGGAAGTAAGTTCGATGGAATTCACCAGCTTTTCTATCAATTGGGAGCTTTCCTGCAGTGATTTTTGCACTTCAATATTGCCCGAAACCACCTTTGCGGTTTCGGAGGCGATCAGGTTGGAAAGGTCGCTGAGCTTTACAATCTCCGTCACAGCATCGCTGCATGCGCTCACCTGGTCTTCCGTCCGTTCAGCTATGTGGCTGATGGTTTCGGCAATTTCCTGGGAAGATTTGGCCGATGCATCGGTTTCAGAATAAAACTTTTGACATAGCTCTTTTAATTGTTCTGAAGCGATTGACAGTTCTCCCACAAGATGCCTCGTGTTTTGCGTCACATTGGCAATTTCCTGGCTGAGATTGCCGACAATACCGCCTTTTATGTCATCAAATACTTGACCCAAGACCCCCTCGTTAAATTCCTTGAGGCGGCTTACCAGCTTGGTAAGTTTGTCATTTTCCCTTTTTCTATCGATCAGGTATATGGCCATGTAGAATGCAATAATCAAGAGTGAGATAATGATGTAGCTAGGGTTCATCAGCCCAAGTTGCCAAAGTGTCGTAAAGAGTACTCCCAAAAAGATAAGGCTAGCTATTATAAACATTTATACCCACAGAATACAAACAGGCATTGTAAATACCAGTTCGTATCAATGCGCCTCCTTTCGTTAAAATATTTTGACTTTATGATAGAGACCCCTGCATCAGGGCAGGAGCCGGGGCCCCTTACAGAAGCGACTTAACGGCTTCTATTGTAGCCTCTACGTCTTCCCTTTTTATCCAATAATGGGTTACAAATCTCACTATCGGTGAGCTTCCCCCATTTACACGAATCCCTTTCTCATAAAGCTTTGCGGCAAATTCACCGGCAGTCATTTTAAGGCCGCTAATATCACATATGACGATATTTGTCTGGACCGTATCCATATCTATAGTAATGCCTGGTATCTCGGACAGTCCTTGAGCCAGAAACCTGGCATTTTCGTGGTCTTCGGCAAGTCTTGAAGTCATCTTTTCCAATGCCACAATTCCCGCTGCCGCCAAAAAGCCCGCCTGTCTCATCCCGCCCCCTAACATTTTTCTAAATTTACGGGCTCTCGCTATAAAATCACTCGTTCCTACAATTACTGACCCGACCGGGGCACATAGGCCCTTTGATAAGCAAAACATGACTGAATCTGCGTGCTTTGCAATTTCTTTGACGGGGATATTGAGATAAGTAGCTGCATTGAAAATCCTAGCTCCGTCCATGTGGACCGGGATATCATGTCTTTTTGCAATTTCATAAGTACTTTTGAGTATGTCCAGAGGGATTACTGTACCGCCGGCACGGTTGTGGGTATTTTCCAAGCAGATGAGGCTGGTCTTTGGCAAGTGGATATCCTCATCACGTATAGCAGCTTCTATGTCTGCTGGGTCCATTATGCCATGTTTTCCGGCTATGAGCTTGGCCTGCACACCGGCCAGCCTTCCTATGCCGCCAACCTCGTAAGTTATGATATGACTTTTTTCCTCTAGAATGACCTCATCTCCCGGCTGAGTATGGGTCATTACACAGATTTGATTGCCCTGGGTACCACTTGTAACAAACAGGGCTGCTTCCTTTCCCAACATTTGGGCAGCCATCTCTTCCAGGCGATTGATGGAGGGGTCTTCCCCGTATACGTCGTCGCCAACTTGGGCATTATAAATAGCATCACGCATTTGTTTTGTAGGTAAAGTTACCGTGTCACTTCTTAAATCTATATACTTCACAGCTATGGCATCTCCTTTTAAGTTGTATATTTTATTATACATTCTCTATAAATAGTAAAAATCCTTTTATAAAAATCATTTATAAGGAGAAAAAAGGAAGGTTATTTTGCTCCAAACATAGAATATATATTTTAACGATATTTTATTAAGAGGAGGGTGTTTATGAGCGGCAAAACTTTTATCAGTGAATCGGTATTTGTTGACATAGCTAAGGAAGCTATGCGCAAAGTTGAGGAAGTTTATAAACAGGAGAAAAAGGGCGGCCTCGCAGGTTTTACCAGGATGTTTGTAGACAGGTTCACACCCCAGATATCGGTAAAGAAAACCGATCCAGCAGAATTTGAAGAAACAGCTGGCAGCGTCGCGTTCGAGGTCAAAATCAGCGTGGTATACGGAGTAAAGATACCGGAAGTTGCAGATAAAGCCAGGGAAAAAATCATCAGTGATGTGGAGACATTGACGGGCTATTCTGTAGAAAAAGTTGACATTGTCGTTGAAAGAGTTATAAAACCTGAAGAAATACAAGAAGAAAAGGCCGAGCAAAAGACTGAAGACTAAAGCTATTGCTCCGGAGTTCATATCTAATCTAGGAATCGTATTAACAGGACGCTAATAGTGAAGGAGGTATAGATACATGGCCGGATGCTGCGATAATTGTAATTCAGATATTATCCTGAACGTTTCCGGTATGTCATGCGGCCATTGCAAAGCAGCCGTGGAAAAAGCAGTTGGTGCACTGCCCGGCGTTTCAAAGGTTGAAGCAAATGTAGAAGAAAGCAAAGTAGAAATATCCTATAATCCTCAAGAAGTAAGCATTGACGATATAAAACAGGCGATAGAAGATGCAGGATATGATGTTGAAGGGTAAGATTCTTAATGAGCCAAAGAAGCCCTATCCCTCGTTTGAGCACAAAAGAGAATATATCGATAATTAAAAAGAATTCCCTTTAAGGTAAAGAGCCCTTTGCAACAAAAATGTGTAATTGTGAAGGGCTCTTTACCTATTTTTATAGTCAAATTTTCCACTTGTTTTGGATGGAATAAAATGTTACACTAATTGTGTAGATTCAAGCCGAGCGAGGATTTTCCATGATTACCAAAGGTGATAAAATACTATTTTTTTCTATTGTACTTTTATCTCTAATAATGTTCACAGCTTTTCAAGTTTACGGTTTTGCAAATGGCAAAACTTACCTTTTAATAGAGGTAAACGGAAAACTTTATCAAAAGGTCTTACTGGGAAGGGATGGGCCAAATCTAACAATACCGGTTCCCGTGACTACTGGTGAGAATGTTGTTGAAGTTGACGCAGACCGTGTAAGAATGCTATATGCAGAGTGCCCGGACGGAGATTGCCTGAGACAGGGATGGATCAGCCGCCCTGGTCAGATGATCGTGTGCCTTCCAAATAAAATGGTCATAGCTATACAAAGTGACAAATATATAAGTGATGATATAGATGATGTAACCTTTTAATTTCCTCGCTTAAAGGATGAATGATTTTGCTAAAGCACCGCAAAATAATATTTCTTTCGCTGCTCGTGTCTTTTGGCATAGTGCTGCACATCATTGAAAATATGATTCCAGTGCCTTTTCCGGTGCCGGGAGCCAAACTTGGCCTTGCCAACATTATTTCTCTAATTGCCATAAGTTTTTACGGTTTGAGAGAAGGGCTTATGGTAAGTGTCCTGCGGAGTATCATAGGGACCTTGCTGGCAGGTTCCCTTTCAAGTCTGATATATAGCTTATCAGGTGCTATTATGAGCACTATTATTATGGCTTTTGCATATAAGCGCTTCGGCAATGTTTTTAGTTTGGTGGGAATAAGCTTTTTAGGCGGGGTAACACACAACATAACGCAGGTTACGGTGGCCAGCCTTGCCCTTTCCACTTTAGGGCTGTACATTTACCTGCCTTTTTTAATGATTATCGGCTTATTTACCGGCCTATTCACCGGCCTGGCAGCTCAGTTTGTAAAACAAAATCTTGATACCACTCTTATAAAACTGGGTATATTGAGGGAGGATAAAATCAAATGAAACGTAGTTATCGCAGTCCACTTGTATTGGTTATAATATTATTAGTAGGTCTAGTAATTGGAAGTGTGTTAGGCCAGGTATTAGGCAGTTATGCCCCTATTTTAAATCAGGGCAGCAGTATAGGTTTGTCCACAACCAATCTGGATTTAGGAATTATCAATGTCACCTTCGGTTTTAATGTGAGTTTAAATTTAGCTGGGGCCCTAGGGCTTATCATAGCAATTATCTTTTATCAGCGTATGTAGTGAGGTTTTGAGATATGGAAAGACCTATTATTTTAGCCTCGGCTTCTCCTAGAAGGCAGCAGCTTTTATTGCAACTAGGCCTCAAGTTCTCTGTGGAACCAAGCTACCTTGATGAAAACCCGGACACTACAATGGACTTTGGCCCTTTAGCAGCCAAAATGGCCCATAGTAAAGCCATGGCCGTTGCCAGCAAGCACGATGAAGGTCTGGTTATAGGCGCTGATACCATCGTGGTTTTGGATGACAGGATATTAGGCAAGCCTGGCACTTTTGAGGAAGCTGAAGAAATGTTAAGGAATCTTAGCGGCCGTTGGCATAAGGTGTTCACAGGAGTATCCCTGGTTGATGCTGCCACAAAGCGCCATATAAAGGAATTTGAAGAGAGCCGGGTTAAGTTCAAAGTCCTAAGCAGTTTAGAGATACAAAACTATATAAAAACCGGTGAGCCTATGGACAAAGCCGGTGCCTACGGAATCCAGGGCAAGGGTGCCCTGTTTATTGAGAAAATCGAGGGTGATTATTATAATATTGTTGGATTGCCTCTTTTTAAATTAAGTCAAATGTTGAAGCATTTTGACATAACAATCCTTTAAGTACAGGGGGTTGCTGTTGTTGGGCAACAATATCTTGATAAAAGATATACCGCAGGAGGAACGACCTCGTGAACGCCTGCTGAGATATGGAGCTCAAGTTTTAAGTGATGCGGAACTATTAGCCGTTTTAATAAGAACCGGGACGCGCTCGGAGTCAGCATTGGTTCTTGCTCAGCGAATTTTAAAAGGTGATGGAGGAAAAAGTGGGCTAACTTATGTGATTGATGCTACTGTAGAGGAACTTTCAAAGATCAAGGGTATCGGCACGGCTAAAGCTGTTCAAATCAAAGCGGCAGTAGAACTGGGCCGAAGGATTTCATCTTATAGCGGACGTCAGCAAGTAACGATAACGAGCCCTTTGGACGTAAAAGATCTCCTCATGGAGGAAATGAGATTTTTGGAAAAAGAACATTTCAAGGCTATTTTATTAAATACCAAAAATCACGTGATATCAATCGAAGATATATCTATAGGGAGTCTCAACTCCTCCATAGTCCATCCCCGGGAGGTTTTTAAACCAGCCATAAAACGCAGTAGCGCATCTGTCATATTGGTTCACAATCATCCCAGCGGTGATCCAACTCCCAGCAGGGAAGATATTGAAGTTACTTCTAGGTTGGTTAATGCAGGCAATGTTCTTGGAATTGCTGTGCTGGACCATGTGATTATTGGGAACAATTCTATTCTCAGCCTTAAGGAACAGGGTCTTATGTAAGACAAAGCACATGCTGAAAAACTGAGGCAGCAGAAAGGGGAAACATTGATGAGATTTTTGAATATATTTTCAAAGGACATGGGAATTGATTTAGGCTCAGCTAATACATTGGTGCACGTGAAAGGGAAGGGCATCGTTCTAAAAGAACCATCCGTTGTCGCTATATCCCGAGACAATGGTGCTATTTTGGCAGTTGGGGAAGAGGCAAAGCAGATGATAGGCCGTACCCCTGGTAATATCGTTGCTATACGACCGATGAGGGATGGCGTTATAGCGGATTTCGATGTCACCGAAAGCATGCTCAAATACTTTATATCGCGGGCACTCAGGAGCAGGCCTTTTATTAAACCAAGGGTTGTAGTTGGCGTCCCTTCCGGAGTAACTGAAGTTGAAAAGAGAGCTGTCATTGATGCTACTTTGCAAGCGGGAGCTAGGGAAGCTTATTTAATTGAAGAACCGATGGCAGCAGCCATAGGAGCTGGCCTTGAAGTTCACGAACCAGCCGGAAACATGGTAGTGGATATAGGTGGTGGGACCACGGAAGTTGCTATTATCTCATTGGGGGGCATTGTTACCAGCAAATCGATTCGTGTCGGTGGCGACGAAATGGATGATGCCATTTCTTACTACATTAAGAAAGAATATAACCTGATGATAGGTGAAAGAACGGCGGAACAAATAAAGATTAACATAGGCTCTGCTGCACCCGGTGTAAAAGAGGAATCCATGGATATTAGGGGGCGGGACTTGGTAACAGGCCTGCCTAAAACCATTACAATTACCGCCGATGAAATCCATTCCGCTTTGGCCG
This sequence comes from Tepidanaerobacter sp. DTU063, assembly GCA_001512695.1. Lineage (GTDB taxonomy): Bacteria > Bacillota > Thermosediminibacteria > Thermosediminibacterales > Tepidanaerobacteraceae > DTU063. The sequence continues at coordinate 77,704 of LFSJ01000039.1, forward strand.
AGCCAGTAAACAATATCGTAGAAGCAATCAAGGTGACTTTAGAGAAGACGCCGCCGGAATTGGCTGCCGATATCATGGACCGTGGAATTGTGATGACCGGTGGAGGTTCTTTGCTATCAGGCCTGGATAAGAGGGTAAACAGCGAGACGGGAATGCCCGTTCATATCGCCGAGGAACCCATGAATTGCGTTGCCATGGGTACAGGAAAGGTCCTGGAAGAATTGGACCTTCTAAAGCGCGTCTTAATTTCTCCAAAAAAAGTAGGTTGAGGACGTGGTGTTTTTGCGGCGTCTTTTGAAAAACCGTAGACTGTTAATCCCCATCGTGTTTTTAATTATTGCAATTGCAGTAGTCAATATAACATCAAAGAATCAATATGTTTTTAAGAATATAGAGATGCCCTTAGCAACTGCACTCAGCCCTGCACAAAGATTACTGTCTGATTTGGGATTTGGCATAAAGGAAACTATAAATGCTATCCCACAATTTTTTTACCTTAAGCAAGAAAATGAAGCCTTGAAAGAGCAAGTGGCTGAGCTTTTGCAGTACAAGCAATATATAACTGAATTTCAAATAGAGAACCAGGAATTGCGCAATCTCTTAGGTTTTAGAGAGAGAAGCTTTCAATACGATTTAGAGGCGGCAGAGGTTATAGCAAGGGATCCGAGCAATTGGTTCAATGTCATATCCATTGATAAAGGAGAAAGGCATGGTATACAGAAGGACATGGCAGTGGTCACCGATAAAGGTTTGGCAGGATACGTGATTAGCACCACTCACAGCACCTCTAAGGTAATGCTTATCACGGATGAGCGCAGTTCGGTCAGTGCCATGATCCAGAGGACTAGAGATAATGGTGTAGTTAAGGGTAGTATTGACCCGGCGCCCAGCGGATATCTGAAAATGGTTTTTTTGCCCCACGATGCCAACCTGGTAAAAGGTGATATAGTTATATCCTCCGGCCTGGGTGGCTTGATTCCTAAGGGCATTGTCATAGGAGAAGTTGAGGAGGCCAATAAAGAATCATATGAATTGATGCAGCATGCCATAATCAAGCCTTCGGTAGACTTTCTCAAACTTGAACGGGTTTTTGTGATAAAGGGAGAGAAGGAGGCCAATTGATGAAGGCCCTTTGCTATATATTAGTAACACTTGCACTTTTTTTAATGCAGACAACCATGTTGAACTTGATTTGGACTTTTGCGATAAAACCAGACCTGCCGCTGGTTTTTGCTTTATGTATAGCCATGGCTGACGGTGAAAAAGCCGGTGCCGCAATTGGCATGTTAAATGGCTTTTTGGAAGATGTTTTTTTCGGCAGATTTATAGGTCTTGGCACCATTGCAAAAACTGCCGCAGCGTATCTTATAGGGTACGGTTCACAAAACCTTTACAAAGGGCGAACTATTATTACCATGGCCCTTACCTTTGTGGGAACGGTTGTGTTTAATCTGTTCTTTGTCATCGTAGCTTATTTAACCGGTGAATTGGTTTATCCTTGGTATCAGTTTTTCTCTATCACGATTCCTACCGCACTGCTGAATATGCTCATATCTCCCCTGATTTATCGAGGAGTTGTCAAAATAGAGCGATTCATTGATTTTTACTTTGATATTAAATATTGATGTTTTGAGGGGTTTTTATGCGGGCAAAGAAGCTTCAAAAAAGGCTCAACGTATTATTGGGAATAGTAATTGCTATTTTTGTAGTCCTTACAATAAGTTTGTCTGCACTACAAATAGTTAAAGGTGATGAATACGAAAAACTAGCTGAGGAAAACAGGATCAGAATAATTCCTATTACAGCACCTAGAGGTGTCTTCAAGGATAGGAACGGTCGGGAACTGGTAAACAACAGGCCAAGTTTTACCGTATCGTATATGAGTGTAAAAACTGAACGGGAAACCCAGGAGGAAGTCTTTGCAATTCTGCGAGACATCCTTGATATTCCAGCGTACACTGAAGTTTCAAATGAAAAACGCACCGTAAATGAAGATAAGAGGATATACCTTAGTAAATTGCCAGTTGTGGACAAAAATGGAGATGGAAAGCTGGATTATTCAGATATTACAATTGTTGAGGAGAGCACGGGAAAGCTTCTTTCACCCGTGAAAATAGACTTTGCTGCAGGTGTTGTAACCCTTGACAGTGAGCCCGGCACAGCAGTGCTATTATCCTACAATTATGACACTCTAAAGAATAAGCTGAGGGGGCAAGGTTATAGGCCTGTTAGACTGAAAACCGATGTGGATTTTCAGACCGTTGCCGAAATCGAAGAACGACGGCTCCCGGGTGTTGTAATTGAAGTGGAACCCATGCGCAACTATCTTTACGGCAATACCGCTTCTCATATATTCGGATATGTTGGTGAAATAAGTCAGGATGAGCTTGAGTCATCAAAAGACAAGGGGTACAGGCCAGGAGACATGTTTGGCAAGACGGGCCTGGAAAAGGAGTTGGAGTCATACCTTAAGGGAGTAGATGGAGGTCAGCAGGTGGAGGTCACCGCATCCGGCAAACCCATGAAGGTGCTGGGGCAAAAAGAGCCAATTTCAGGGCACACAGTCAATCTGACAATCGATATAAAACTTCAGCAAATAGCTGAAAATAAATTGAAGGAACAACTGATAAAACTGCAGACGGATAGGTACAATCCCTTCCCCAATGCCAAAAGAGGTGCGGTTGTAGCCCTTAACGTAAAGACCGGCGAAGTGCTGGCGATGGCCAGCATCCCGGACTTCGACCCCAACATGTTCGCTAGAGGAATAACTCAAAAGGAATGGGAAGAGATTTCTAGCAATCCCCTCAACCCCATGGTGAATCTTGCAATTTCAGGAACTTTCCCGCCGGGTTCCGTATTTAAGATGGTAACTGCAACGGCTGCCTTAGAAGAAAAGGTTACTAACGAAAGGGAGAGTTTGCGCTGCTCGGGAGTTTACTGGACTATCTTGCCCAAAAAGGATTGGAAACCTGGCGGCCATGGCACTGTAAATATGGTTAGAGCTATAGGAGAATCTTGCAATATCTACTTTTATGAAGTGGGCCGCAGACTGGGAATAGATAATATTGAAAAATATGCGAGGCAGTATGGCCTTGGAAGTTTAACAGGCATAGAGTTGCCGGGTGAAAAGGCAGGTAACGTGGCAAGTCGCGAGTACAAGAAAAACACCTTTACCAGGCCGGATGATAAAATCTGGTACCCGGCTGAAACCTTGGATGCAGCCATTGGCCAGGGATATAATAGCTTTACGCCAATTCAAATTGCCAATTATGTAGCAGCTATAGCCAATGAAGGCACCTGGATGAAACCCCATTTAATAAAATCCATAGTGGCTCCTGACGGCAATACGGTGTTAGAGAAAAATCCTGAAATAGGCGGCCAGATTGACGTTTCCAAGAGCACCTTTGATGTTATAAAGCGAGGCATGCGGGCTGTCACTTTGCCCGGCGGCACCGCCTATGGAGTCTTTGCAGACTTTCCCATTGCTGTCGCGGGTAAGACCGGTACTGCTGAATGGGATGTCACAAAAGACCCTCACGGATGGTTTGTGGCTTTTGCCCCTTATGAGGACCCTGAAATTGCAGTTGCAGTATTCATTGAACAAGCTGGATCAGGAGGCAGCACTGGAGGACCCGTAGCAAGGGCTATATTTGAAGAATATTTTCATCTGACCGATGTAGAGAAAACCGAGGACTACCTAATACAGCCTTAACCAAAAATTACCAGAATCTTTACAGATTCTGGTTTTTTTAGCACTAAAAGAAGGATTTGATTAATTTATGAAGAATAAATACTTGGAGTGGTGCTGTTTGGAGGGAATTGGCATGGGTAATAAACCTGTAATTATCAAAGGAACAAAAGATGGTATTACCATTATACTTGAAGAGAATTCAAACTTTGAAGATGTAGAAAAGATAATTTACGAGAAACTTCAAAGCGGTCGCAACTTTTTTGCTGGGGGTAAGGTCTACTTAAAATCGAAGAAGGGTTTTGTTAGCGAGGAAGAGTACAAAAAACTACAGGAAATCCTGACGAATTTCGGAATGAGTTTGCAGGAAGCGGATTCTCCAAAGACCTTAATATTCCCAAAACCTAATCGAAGCCGGGTGTTGCTGCTGAAAAGGACTGTGCGTTCCGGACAAAAGATTTCCTACAGAGGTACGGTGGTCATTCTAGGTGATGCCAATCCCGGGAGTGAGATTGTAGCAACGGGCGACATACTGGTTATGGGAGCCCTTCGGGGCATGGCCCATGCTGGAGCTGAAGGCGATGTATCCGCAATCGTTGCAGCATTTCGCTTAAAGCCAACTCAGCTTAGGATCGCTGAGATTATTTCGAGACCTCCGGAAGACAAGGAAGATTTGCCACAATTTCCGGAAATAGCTCGCTTAAAGGACAATATCATAGTCATCGAACCCTATAACACTTTAAAATAGTGGGATGAGTAAACAGGAGGGATAACATGGGTGAGGTAATAGTAATTACATCAGGAAAAGGCGGAGTCGGTAAAACTACTACTACAGCTAACCTGGGAACCGGTCTTGCCTTGTACGGAAACAAGAAAGTTGTATTGGTAGATGCCGATATAGGCTTGAGAAACCTTGATGTAGTGATGGGGCTTGAAAATCGAATAGTCTACGATTTGGTTGATGTGGCAAACGGCATGTGCCGCTTGAAGCAAGCCCTGATAAAGGATAAGCGCTTTGAGAATTTGTACTTGATGCCTGCAGCCCAAACCAAAGACAAAACTGCAGTTACTCCTGAACAGATGAAAAAACTGTGCGAAGATTTAAAACAGGAATTTGACTATGTGCTAGTCGACTCTCCAGCAGGGATAGAGCAGGGCTTTAAGAACGCCGTGGCCGGTGCGGATAAAGCAATTATCGTTACAACACCTGAGGTTTCCGCAGTAAGGGATGCAGATAGAATTGTGGGGCTTTTAGAGGCCTCGGGTTTCGAAGAGCCGAAGCTGGTCATAAATCGCTTAAGACCCGATATGGTAAGACGCGGGGATATGATGGACATTGATGATATGATAGACATTTTGGCCATAGAGCTATTAGGCGTGGTGCCGGAAGATGAGAAGATAGTCATATCCACGAATAGAGGTGAACCGGCAGTTGCCGATGAAAGCTCAAAAGCAGGGAAGGCTTACAGGAATATGGTAAGTCGACTGTTAGGTCAGGATGTTCCCTTGATGACAATGGAAAACGTTGAGCCAAGCTTTTTTGATAAATTGCGCATGTTTTTTGGCTTGAAAGCGCGAACCTGATAAGTAAAAGGAGGAAGCATAGGTGGATTTTTTAAAAATCTTCGGCAGGGAGAGTGTTGCAAGTAAAGATATAGCTAAGGAACGGCTGAGATTAATTCTAGTACACGATCGGGCAAATGTGTCACCTAAATTTTTAGAGATGATAAAAAGCCAGCTGATAGATATGATTTCCAACTATATGGAAATAGACGAAGATGGCCTTGAACTGAAGATGACCAGGATCGATAAGGACAAAAATGTGACGGTTCCGGCTTTGGTGGCAAATATCCCCATCAAGAAAGTGAAACATTTGTCTAGAATTTAAAGGAGGCAGTCTTGTTGAAAGGCGAACAGCAAGTTTTTGCCTTGGATATAGGTACTAGGACCATAGCAGGGCTTATGGTTCAAAAGCAGGAAAAGATTTACAAGGTAATCGATTATGAAATATTAGAACATGAAAGTAGAGTTATGTATGACGGTCAGATCCATGACATAGAAGAAGTGGCAAAAAGCGTAAGAACAGTAAAAGAAAGGCTGGAAAAAAAACTTCACATCAAGCTTGAGAGAGCAGCGGTAGCCGCGGCTGGCAGGGCCCTTTATACAGTAAAATCGGAAGCCGAAAAAATGACTTCTCCCTTTGTTGAGGTCACAGAGGCGGATATTCGCGATTTAGAAGCTGATGCCCTGTCAAGAGCTATTAAAACTTTGCACGAACACAACAAGGAGTCTGGGTCTGGTTCTACCAACTATTACTGCGTGGGTTTTAGTCCGATAAAATGGTATTTAGAGGATGAGGCTTTGGACAATTTAATAGGACAAAAAGGCAGCAGAATATCCGTTGAAATAGTTGCTACATTTCTTCCCCGCACCGTTGTTGAAAGCCTAATGACTGTGCTTAGCAGATGCGATTTAGGCCTTGAAAGTTTAACACTGGAGCCCATTGCGGCAGGGGACATAGTGGTTCATCCAAGTATGCGGAAGCTCAATATAGCATTGGTTGACATAGGAGCGGGCACATCGGATATAGCCATTTCCCGAGATGGAAGTATTTTTGCCTACGGCATGGTGCCGATGGCAGGTGATGAAATAACGGAAAAAATCTGTGAAGAATTCCTGCTGAGCTTTGATGAAGCTGAGCGGGTTAAAAGGGATCTTTTAGTCCATGAAAAAGTTAGTTTTACGGATATACTGGGAAATCAGGTGGAACTATCGACTGATGAAGTGTTGCTAGCCATCGATTCGGTGATAAGAGAGCTTTCAGCAAAAATTGCTCGTAAAATTGTTGAGCTAAACGGTAAGGCTCCTGCTGCAGTAATGTTGATCGGTGGTGGCAGCATTCTGCCAAACTTATCGGATTACATAGCGGGGAATCTGGAACTTCCCAAAGAACGAGTTGGTGTCAAAGGGCGTGAAGGCCTTAAGAATATTCACGGATGCGAAGAATTTTCAGGACCTTTTTCGGTAACTCCCATTGGAATAGCCGTAAACTCGCTTAAAGGTGCCCATCTGTCTTCATATAAGGTTTACATAGACGAAAAACCGATCAATATATTAGCCCAGGACAACCCCACAGTTTTAGATGCCCTCCTATATTCCGGGAAATCATCTGCAGAAATCTTCGGCAGACCCGGGCTTGCCAAGACTTTTCATTTAAACGGAAAGTTAGTAATAGTAAAAGGTCAAATGCCGCAAGCGGCAACCGTTGTCATGGATGGCAGGCGAGTTGACCTTAACACGCCCGTTCAGGATGGTGCAGTTATTAAGTTCAATCCCGCACAGGACGGCAAAATGGCTTCTGCCAAAATTAAGGATTATGTTACTGATAGTGATAAGGTATTTATTAAAATAAACGGACGGGAATTTACCGTTGACCCCATCGCAAAAATATCGGGACAGTTGGCATCACTAGAAGATGAAATCCCGGATGATGCCTTTGTTACTATTGAGCCTAGAGATATGATTTTAAGTGATATTTTCAATCTTATATCCTTTAAACCCGAAAGCATGACAGGAAAACTGACCATGAAAATAAATGGCCAGGATGCGTCTTTTACATCAGCCGTAAACAATAATGACGAAATAGATATATATTGGGAAAACATGCATAAATAATTTTCGCCAAATGTTCTAATTGGAGCCTGTCATTTATGGTATAATGTTTACGGGTTTAGGGGGCATAAGGTATGAATCGGAAACTACTTAAAAATATAGAATATCCTGTATTAATCGCAATAGTTTTACTTACAATTTTAAGTGTTGTGATTATCAGCAGTGCAACTCACGCCACAAGTCCCGAAGGCAGCTTCCGTACGGCCCGTATGCAGGTTATGTGGTTTTTGGCGGGACTTGTAGCTATGTTCTTTGTCATTTCTATTGACTATCATTCTTTTGCTCATTGGTCTAATGTCATATATGTGATAAATATTTTGGTGCTCTTATTGGTATTATTCTCAGGTGAAGAGGGCGGCGGAGCCCAGAGATGGATAGGCATTGGCTCTTTTAGATTGCAACCATCGGAATTTGCCAAGCTCGCCCTTGTAATTACCTTATCCAGGCATCTGGAAAAAAAGAAATCTTTAAATACCCTGCAGGATCTGCTTACAGTTTTTCTGCACATGGCTGTCCCGATGATGCTCATTGCAAGACAGCCGGATTTGGGAACGGCCCTGGTATTGGTAGCCATGACCTTTGGCATGATGTTTATTGCCGGCATAAGTTACAAAATGCTTGCAGGTATAATCTCTGCAGGCATTCTTTCATTACCTCTTTTCTGGCAAATTTTAAAGCCCTACCAGAGAGATAGAATACTGGTGTTTTTTAACCCATACCTGGATCCCTTGGGAAAGGGTTATCACGTAATACAGTCTAAAATTGCCATCGGTTCCGGCAAGCTATTTGGTAAGGGCCTTTACCAGGGAACTCAAAGTCAGTTGGATTTTCTTCCGGTAAAGCATACGGACTTTATTTTTGCAGTATTAGGTGAAGAATTGGGATTTGTAGGTGGAGTTATCCTAATAAGCCTATATTTCATGCTGCTCTATTATTCAATACGAGTGGCTTTTAAGGCCAGAGATTTGCTGGGAACTTACATGGTTGTAGGCGTTATCTCCATGTGGGCATTTCAAATATTGGTCAATATCGGGATGAATGTGGGCATTATGCCGGTAACCGGTATACCGCTGCCCTTTATGAGTTACGGAGGTAGTTCCTTTATAATGAACATGATGGCTGCTGGCCTCGTACTCAATGTGGGAATGCGGCGACAAAAAATACTGTTTTAGTGTGGTATCCTCTTTTATGACAAAAGTGCAATTTTAATATTATACTGAACTCGTGGGTTCTTTTGAACCCATTTTTTTTGTAATAAAGAGGCCTTGCGGATAATAGATATATAAAAAAGGGGGGCCCTTTATGTATTACTATGAAGAAGCTTCCGAAAAGAACTGGTTTAGACCTGAGAATCTAAAAAGAATCACCATCTGTATTATTTTCATTATTGTAGTTTTATTGCTGAAAAAGGTGAACATGCCCATATTCAAGACTGCCCTTTCAAAAATTGAGTATTACCTTTGCGATTACTCCTACGAGTATCAAGATATAGTGGAAGCTGTAAAAAATATTTCAGAAGCTCCGGATAAAATACCCGTCTTAAGCCAGGGAAGCAGTAAGCTTTTGCCCATGCCGGTCCATGGCAGTATCTCTTCGGAGTATGGCTTGCGACTTCATCCCATATTAAAACAGCAACAGATGCACAAGGGCATAGACATAGTTGAGAAAGAAGGAGCTCCTGTTAAAGTTGTTATAGATGGCGTGGTGGATTCTGTGGGCTATGATGAGGAACTCGGAAATACGGTTAAGATAAGCCACGGCAACGGTTTGACAACGGTTTATGCCCATTTAAAGGATGTTTATGTGAAAGAGAAAGAAACTGTAAAGCAGGGCTTTATAATCGGGACAATCGGCAACACCGGCCTTTCAGAAACAGCACACCTTCACTTTGAGATATGGAAGGATGGCAAAGCAGAAGACCCAAGAAAATGGCTCAATATACAGGATAACACTCGGGAGGACTTAGATGGTTTTAAGGGTCTCTAATTGTAAAGTAAGCATAAGTTCGTTATTTATTGCGGCTATTGTCCTGGCCCTTGCAGCGGGTATGCACATAGAGATGCTGGCAGCATTGTTTGCACTGGGAGTTCATGAGTTTGCCCATGTATTTGCGGGCAGCAGACTCGGCATCCCTATTCATGAAATAGAGATACTCCCTTTTGGGGGTAGGATCATATCCGGTATAAGTGATGCAACTGATGAAAGTGAGGTTATAATGGTTTTGGCCGGGCCGCTGGCGAACTTTGCAGCAGCAGGGTTTATGCTAGGCCTTTCATATTTCGCAATTTTACCTGCAAAAATCGCCTGGCAATTCATCAACTACCAGCTCATGCTGGGGGTTTTTAACATGCTGCCGGCCTTCCCTCTTGATGGGGGGAGGATTTTTGCATTATGGCTAAGCAAGCACATGACTTTTACATCATCGGTGCGCATTGCATCACATGCTGGCAAGATACTTGCATATTCATTGCTGCTTACTGCATTTATTGGAATTATCTTTAAAAAGATTAACTTTAGTTTAATAATAACAGGTTTTTTTTTATTGCTGCAGGCTTCAAAGGAGGAGGAGAACGCCCATCTTATTTTCATGAATTATTTGGCAAAAAAAAAGGAGAAACTATTAAAAAACCAATACTTTCCCGGTGAAATTGTTGTAGTTGACCAGGAAGCTACGGCAAAAAAGATATTATATTTATTTTTACCAAAAAAATATTTTATAGTTTATATTTTGGATAGAAACATGGAAATACGAAAAACTTTAACGGAGACGGAAATATTTGACATTATAATGGAAAAAGGATTGGACTTTAAGATGAAAGAGTTGATATAATAATTAATACAAATAATATCTCAATTGAGACCAAAGCTAGGAGGCACTGTTTTGACCATAGAAAATCAACTGGAAAAACTATTGTCACGGGTATCAAAACCTACCCGCTATATAGGGAACGAATACAACAGTATAAGAAAAGACCTTGACAACATAAGAGTTCACATAGCACTTGCATTTCCGGATGTATACGAGGTGGGTATGTCCCATCTGGGTATAAAGATTCTGTATCATCTCCTAAATGAATATCCGGATATTTATGCAGAGAGAGTTTATGCTCCTTGGGTTGATTTTGAAGATTTGATGAGGAAAGAGGGTGTTCCTCTTTTTAGTTTGGAGAGCAAAACCCCCATTTCCCAATTCGATTTTTTGGGGTTTACCCTGCAATATGAATTGAGCTATACCAACATAGTGAATATGTTGGAGCTCTCAAACGTACCTATTTTTTCAAGGGAGAGAAATGACAGCCATCCTTTTGTGATAGCGGGGGGCCCCTGTGCCTTTAACCCGGAACCCTTGGCTGACATTATAGACTTTTTTGTTATAGGAGAGGCTGAAGAAGCCATATTAGAGGTCATAGACTTATATAAAGACTTTATGGAGAGGGGTGAAAGTCGACAGAAGTTCTTGTGCAATGTGGCTCGGATTCCCGGAGTTTATGTGCCATCTTTGTATAGTGCATCATATAATAGTGATGGGACAATAAGCAGTATAGTACCGATAAAAGACCATATTCCGAAGCGTGTTCAAAAGAGAGTAATACAGAATCTGGACAATGTTTATTATCCGACTAAGTTTATCGTTCCCTATATGGACATAGTCCACGACCGGGCTTCCTTGGAGATATTTCGAGGCTGTACAAGAGGCTGCCGTTTTTGCCAGGCAGGTATGATTTATCGGCCGGTCAGGGAAAGGTCGGTAGGGCGCCTGGAAAAACTAGCAAAGGATATCATATCATCAACGGGCTATGGAGAAATCTCTTTATTGTCCCTTAGCAGCAGCGATTATTCTGACCTAAAACGACTTGCCGAACTGCTGACGGAAAGTTTTAGGGAGAGTAAGGTGGGTTTATCGCTGCCCTCCCTTAGAATTGACGCTTTTTCGTTGGGCCTTGCAGAAAAAGTCCAGGAAATCAGAAAATCGGGGCTAACTTTTGCGCCTGAAGCCGGGACCCAGAGGCTGAGAGATGTAATCAACAAAGGCGTAACTGAGGAAGATCTTTTGTCTTCAGTAAGAGATGCCTTTGCTTTGGGCTGGAACAAAGTTAAGCTGTACTTCATGATAGGCCTTCCTACTGAAACTGACGAAGACATAAAGGGCATTTCCGAGCTTGCCCATGCTGTTGTCGATGTATATCGGCAGGTAAACGGTCATACCAAGGGCCTGACGGTTACCGTCAGTACGTCTACCTTCGTCCCAAAGCCGTTTACGCCCTTTCAGTGGGAAAGTCAAATTACGCTGGAAGAAATCTATGAACGTCAAAATTTGCTGAAAAAGCTGCTCAGAAAAAATAGGAATATTTCTTACAGATGGCACGATGGCAAACTAAGCTTTTTAGAAGCGGTATTTTCAAGGGGTGACCGAAGACTCGGCAATGTTTTAAAAATTGCCCATGAAAAGGGCTGTAAGTTTGATAGCTGGGATGAATTCTTTAATTTTGATAAGTGGATGTCTGCTTTTGAAGAGGCTGAAATTGATCCTGACTTTTATGCATATCGCAAAAGGTCTGAATCTGAAAAGTTCCCCTGGGAAATCATAGATGCCGGTATCGATAGAAAGTTTTTGCTTAGAGAATTGGAAAGGGCAAAAAGAGGACAAATAACCCCCGACTGCAGGATAAGCTGTTACGGCTGCGGGATTAAAAGACTGGGAGATGGTTTCTGTGAAGCTAAGATTGAGGTTTAAAAAAGAGGGACTGGCCAGGTTCATTTCTCATCTAGACCTGATGAGGACTTTTGAACGGGCTTTCAGAAGGGCTGAGTTGCCCATAGCTTTCAGCCAGGGCTTTAATCCGAGGCCAAAGATGACTTTTGCTTCGGCATTGTCAGTAGGAATTAGCAGTAGCAGCGAATATTTAGATGTGGAATTTAGTGAAGATGTCTCTGCCAGCGATGTAGCATTAAAGCTAAATCCTGCCCTGCCTGAGGGGATCAAAGTAACCGATGTGAAAATGGCAGATGAAGCTATTAGCCTTTCCATGTTAAACGGTGCCAAGTATGTTGTCAGGCTAGCTTTAAATGAGGTGGATTTAGAGGAACTAAAAAAAAGCACAAAAGGCCTTTTAGAACAAAAGGAGATTATAATAGAAAAAAGGACCAAATCCGGTAAAAAGTTAGTAAATATTGCTCCTTTTATTTATAGCCTGGGTTTATCAAATTGTGATGGGAGTGCTGCGGATATTGTCATGTCAGTTGCAATCGGACAGCAGGGGAGCGTTGCACCTACGATGGTAATTAATGAATTGGAAAGGATACTGTGCAAAGAACTTGAGATTGTCAGCATACACAGGGAGGCAATCTTTTACAAGAGCAATGGAAAGGAAATTTTACCCATGTAATAAAGCAGGAAGCATATTTAATTTTTGGGGGATTTGAGGAGCTGAAAATTTGATGTCAAAGGAGATTTTAGCAGATGTTGATCGGGATCAGATACGCATTGGGGTGCTAGAAGATAGGCAGTTAGTTGAATACTATGTTGAAAGGACCCATGATGAAAGGGTTATAGGCAACATCTACAAGGGGAAAGTTGCCAATGTACTTCCGGGAATTCAAGCTGCTTTTGTGGATATAGGATTGGAGAAGAATGCATTTTTATATATTGGGGATTTATATAATTTTAAGCATAATTCTGAAGATGAAGATGTCTTTAATGCTGTGACAAAGACATCTATAAAAGATGTATTACACGTAGGCCAGGAAGTTTTGGTACAGGTTGTAAAAGAGTCAATGGGCAGCAAAGGGGCCCGGGTGTCGATGAATATTACGCTGCCGGGACGGTACTTAGTATTGATGCCAACAGTAGATTATATAGGCATTTCCAGAAGGATAGAAAATGAAGAAGAGCGCCATCGCTTAAAGACCCTTGCAGAAAAAATCCGGCCACCCCACATGGGGGTTATCGTTAGAACGGTCGCAGAGGGAAAGGATATCGACGAATTAAAAGCTGACATGGAGTATTTGGTACGCCTTTGGGATAATATACAAAAAAAGCAAAAAGGGGGAAAAGTCCCGCGCTTGATATATAAAGACATGAATCTTCTCGCCCGAATCGTAAGAGATATTTTTACTCCCGAGGTGAATAAGTTCTACGTCAATACGTCGTTCGGATATGAGAAGGTCCGGGAATTGGCCTCATTTATATCGCCATCCTTAATGGACAGGGTGAGCCTTTATATGGGCCAGGAGGATATCTTTGAATACTTTAATATTGAATCGGAGACCCAAAGAGCTCTTGAAAGAAAGGTGTGGCTTAAGTCCGGCGGATATATCGTTATTGACCACACGGAAGCTTTAACTGCCATTGATGTAAATACAGGCAAGTTTGTGGGAAGCATCGATTTGGAGGATACGGTAGTCAAGACAAATCTGGAAGCTGCAAAAGAGATTGCAAAACAGCTGAGACTTCGCGATATCGGTGGAATAGTAATAATTGACTTCATAGACATGAATTCCCAGGAACACAAAAAGATGGTCATAGAGACCCTGGAAGCTGAACTCAAGAAGGATAGGACCAAGGCCCATGTCCTTGGGATTACTAATTTGGGCCTTGTGGAGATGACCAGGAAAAAGGTCCGTCAGAGCCTCGATGAAGTATTAGAAAAAGTGTGCCCTTATTGCGAGGGAAGAGGCAGAATATTATCAGAGGATACCATGGCTAAAAAAGTAGAGAGAGAAATTGCCAGAATATTTAGGACCCGCCGAGGTGAAGCTATTTTATTGGAGGTCCATCCCTCGGTGGCAGCAGTAGTAATTGGGGCCGGTGGGAGCAGACTCAGCTATCTTGAGCAGCGATACGGGAAGTACATTTTTATTAAAGGCAAGGATGATCTTCATCCGGAAGAAATTCGCATAAAAGCCGTGGGAAGCAAAGCCAAGCTCGAGAATTTTGCGATGCCGGTTAGGGAAGGTCAGACAATAGATGTAGTACTCGAAGAAGCGCATATATCCAATCCTAAAAACGGTATAGCAAGGGTTGACGGCTATGTTATCGATGTGGAAGATGGAGCCGACTACTTAGGTCTTAAAGTGAAGGTTCAGATAAATAAGACTTACAGGACTTATGCGAAAGCTAGTCTCATTTAATACTTAGGGCTCCCGGAGTAATTCCGGGAGCCCTAAATTTTTTACAATTCTATTTTTACAAATCTGCCTTTTTAGAACCTGATAATACTGTTTTTCATATATTATAGCAGAGGCAATGATAGGGATATTGTCAGCAGATAATAGGCAGTAACCCCAAAATAAGTCATTGCATATACTATATCAGGTCACAAAAAAGGAGGGAATTTTAAATGGCAGACATCCAAGGCGGTGGCTTCTTTGGTAGTCGTTGGGCCTTTGCCCTGTTTCTTATATTAATACTTCTGTTTTTCGCTGATGATTAAGTCGATATGCCGTGCTTTTTGCACGGCTATTTTGAAAATACTTAAGGAGGGAGTCTTAGATGGCTGATCTTCAAAGTGGTGGCTTCTTCGGCAGCCGTTGGGCCTTTGCCCTGTTTCTAATACTGATTCTCCTGTTCTTTGCCGATGAATGAGGTAATGTTAAGGAGAGGAGGGAACAAGGATGGGTGGAGGACCTGTCGGAAAAGGCTCAAGTGGAAACAGATGGGCATTTGCTCTGTTTTTAATACTAGTCCTTTTGTTCTTTGCAGATGACTAAGAAAATGGCCGTGTCGTTCGTGACACGGCCTAGTCCTTTTTCTTATCATCCGATTTATCTGAGCCCTTTGCACTGCCTTCGCTGCTGTCGGCAGCTGATAGAGTTTTCATCAAATTTATCAGGGCTGCAGGATTTATTTTTTTGTCTCCTGTCCCCATGGAAGCGAGTAGTGTCGCAGCCATCTCTTTAAGTTCGGATGTGCTGCTTTTTGATTGAGAACTCTTTACTTCATATTTAAGCTCTTGTGTATTCAAAAAGCTGATAATTCCAAGCAGATTGCTGAGAGCCAACAGGCTTATCAATTCATTGATGCTTTGGCCGCGCTGGCCCTGTATCACTTCTAAAACCATGTCAAGCAAATCGGTTTTGAGCGAGTTTTCACTTTCTGCCAAAAGCGCACCTCCTCATGTGTGAAAGTTAAGATATCTTATATGAATATATGCTGCAGTATATAAAAAAAGAACCCAAGGTTGTTCACAACATATTAACTTTCATCATCTTGTTTTTTGGCCAGTAGATTCAACAAATTCTCAACATCTTCTGCTTGATTGTCTGACTCTTCTTCGTATTCTTCGTACTCCTCCAGCTCAATAATGTTTTCATGTTTTTTTTTGGCCTCAATGGATTCCTGGACCATTGTCAATAGCGTGTTTAAAGCATCGTAATTAATCTTTTGATTCGGCTCTTCAGGTTTGAACACATTTATTGTAACAAGTAAAAGGTCCAGCAATTTCTGGCTCTTTCCGCTCATAAAAGGCCGTATAGCTTTTAAAAGCTGTATGTCATTTTCCGAAATGGAAAATGTCTTCATCTTTATACCTCCTCTTTCCCTTTAAAATGTTTTTTATATTGCCGAAAATATTATTTATACCTCCGAAGGAATTTATTAGCAGGATAAGTATCAGAAAAAGAGTGTACGGATTTGGCAGGGGGCTAGGACTACTGGCGGAGTCAGGGGTAACGGTTGCTTGATTTGTTTTCTTAAGCTTCACTTACTTCCCCTCCTAAGACTTTTCTCTAAATTATTATATGAAGGGAGCAATCAAAAAGGTACTGGAATAAGCTTTTCAAAAATAAGCAAACTATGGACAGGAATATATAAAGAGGGTGATTATCTATGGGAAATAAAAGTATCATCATCTTAACAGTTATACTTTTAATTGCCGCAGCAACAGGAGCTTCTTTTTTGCGCTATAATGCCCAGGCCAAGGCAAAGCAATATGCCCTTTCCTCTTGGGAAGGGGATCACATGCTGCTGGCGCGCATTGTAGCAGGTGAAGCTGAAGGGGAACCTTATGCGGGGCAGGTGGGCGTAGCGGCTGTAATTATAAACCGCATGAGAAATCCAAGATTTCCCTCAACGGTTGCCGATGTTGTATATCAGCCAGGGGCTTTCGAATCTGTAAGCAATGGTTTGATATGGTCCAGGTACCCATCCCGAACTCACTTTGAAGCTGCCAGACAGGCCCTGAACGGATGGGACCCTACTTATGGCTGCATTTTTTTCTGGAATCCCTATAAACCGGTAAGCAGATGGATATGGTCTCGGCCCATAGTGACCCAAATAGGAAACCATGTATTTGCAAAATAAATTGGGAGGGCAATAACATTGAAAAAATCCTATATCTGGCTAATTAGTTTTTTGGTGCTTGGCGGTCTGATATTCGGATACTGGTCTATATCAAACAGGGCCTTTTCCGCGGAAAATGCCCTGGAAGCATCTTATCAGCGCGGCTTTTATAATTTACTGGAACATGTTAACAGCTTAAACCTTTTGATTTCGAAAAGTCAGGTCACCTCCTCGGATGAACAAAGAATAATGCTGCTCACCACTATTTGGCACCAGTCGGAAGGGGCGAGGAATAGCCTTGCGTCGATGCCCTTGGGAAATCGGGACATGACGAACATGCAAAAGTTTTTTGCCCAGCTAGGAGACTTTTCATACCGCCTTGCCGAAAAGTTGGTCAAGAAACAAGATGTTACGGACAGTGACTGGGCAAAGATGAATCAGTTTAGAAAGAACATTCAAAGCTTAAGTCAAGAGCTAAGACGCTTGCAGGACAATGTATCAGCAGGAAAAATAAGATGGCAGGACAAGCCTGACAGCCTTTTTAGCACGCGGAAAATTCAAGGCATGGGGGACAGCTTAGAAAGTATCGACCAAAAATTAAAAAAGGAAGCGCCCACCATTACCTATGATGGCCCATTTTCGGACCATGTTGAAAGCCCTACTGTAAAAGGAGTGACCGGTAAGCTCATAAGCGAAAGTGAAGCTGTCAAAATCGCCCGCCAAGTTGTAGGAAAGATAAGCGATTGGGATTTAAAGGCTGATGTAGCTGGAAAGACAAAAGGGACTATTCCTGCATATACAATTGAATTCAGACGTGAGGAAAATCAAGCTCCAGATATCATCATGGATCTAAGCGAAACGGGGGGCCATGTGATTTGGTTTTTTAATACCCGACAGATAGGCAGTCCCAAAATCGCCATTAAGCAGGCAGTAGATAACGCTAAGGCCTTCCTAGAATCGATGGATTACAAAGACTTTGAAGCAACCGGGTCTTTACGGGAAAACAATACCATAACGGTGACATTTGTTCCAAAAGATGGTGAGGTGCTTTTGTATCCCGACTTTATTAAAGTGGAAGTCGCTCTAGATACTGGCGAGATTGTAGGTTTTAATGCCCTGGCATATTTGACATTTCATACGGAGCGCAATTTACCCCAACCAAAGCTAACTGAAGAAGAAGTCAGGGCAAAATTAAATACAAACCTCAGCGTTGACAGAATACGGCTTACTCTAATTCCCGATGAAGCACTAAATGAAAAGCTGTGCTATGAAGCGGATGTGAGGCTAAATTCTGATAGATATTTCATTTACGTAAACGCAGAAAACGGCATTGAAGAGAGAATCCTAAAAGTGGTAGAAACCGATAAGGGCACAATGACAATGTAAAAAATTGTGACGAATAAAACCCCACCGGCATAGTATATATATAAGGTGAAAAATTTGCTGGAGGGGTTTTTTTATGGCCAAAATAGGCGATTATTTCCAGAGCATGGACAATGACGGGTCAACCATGTCAATAGCATACCTGCTACTCATGGCAAATGTGTTGGGCATAGCTGTGTACCTTGACTGCAAAAAGAAAGCAAAGGCATACACCCGAGAAGCGGAAAAAGACATGGATGAAGAAACTTTACCCCCAGGTTCTACATTAATTAAAAAGGGGAAATCAACTACACAAATCGATAAACAATTATCTTTTGACAATGAAAAGGTCACAGAGCTTGCAAGTGACAACGGACAAAACTTGGAAAAAAAGGCTGATAAGGCAAAAGTCCAGGAAAAAATAACAGAAACAAATCAAGTCGAAGCGACTGCTGAAATAGATAACAAGAAGCAAATTCATACCAAGGATAACATTATCGATTTTAAAGAAGCAGTGGCGTCGAAAGGGAAGGGAAAGAAACAGGTTCTTGAACCCTTGGTTTGGAGATTTCCCGGTAATTAATTTGTTGATTTANNTGGGTAAAAGAACTTGGGCTTCGCAGTTCCTTAAGTCAATAAGAGACGCTTAAGGAAAATATATATCCAGAGGGAATACTTTTTTATTTTAAAACCCATAGTATCTTGACGCGATCTTTGATTTAAATTTCATTGACAGCAAAGCTACCCTTGTGCTAAAATAGCGTAGGTGGTTAAGTGCGCCGGCCACCGCCCGGGACGGGTTCAAAAAATTCATTACCTAGATTCCGGCGAGATGAAGGAGGAGATAAATATGTATGCAATTATTGAGACCGGCGGTAAACAATATCGTGTATCCGAAGGCGATGTAGTTCGGGTTGAAAAGCTACCGGGAGAAGTAGGAGAGTCGGTAGAATTCACCAAGGTACTTGCTGTTTCTAAAGACGGTCAGTTAAACGTCGGTAAGCCTTGGCTTGAAGGTTCAAAGGTGACGGCAAAGGTGCTGCAGCATGGTAAGGCCGACAAGATTATCGTCTTTAAGTACAAGCCTAAAAAGAATTACCGCAAGAAGCAGGGTCACCGTCAGCCTTTCACCGAAGTGCAAATTGAGAAAATAGAAGGATAATATGATACGGGTCAGGGCAAAGCGCCATCCACAGGGTGGTTATGAGTTATTAGAGATATCAGGCCATGCCAAGTACGCCGAATACGGTAAGGATATTGTCTGTGCAGGTGTTTCTGCACTTGCCGAAACAGCGGTATTGGGCGTAGAGCATGTGGCCTGTATAAAACCCATATTAAAAAAGAGACAAGGTTATTTTTTGTTGAAGCTGCCAGATGATGTAGAAGTTGAAGCATTAAAAAAGGCTGCGATTATTTTAGACACCATATTTTTAGGTCTAAGAGACATTTCCGAATCGTACCCGTCTAATGTGCGGATAGAGCTAATAGAGGAGGTGTAGTGGATGAATTTACAGCTTTTCGCTCAGAAAAAAGGTGGAGGTAGCTCTAAAAACGGTCGCGATAGTCAAGCCAAACGCCTCGGCGTTAAGAGGTTTGACGGTCAGTTTGTCAGCGCCGGCAGTATTATAGTTCGGCAGAGAGGCACCAGAGTATATCCGGGGCAAAATGTAGGAATGGGCGTTGATCATACACTCTTTGCGAAAATAGATGGCTATGTAAAGTTTGAACAGAAGGGTAAGAACAAAAAACTCGTAAGTGTTGTAGCAAACTAAGCTCCTCTTTTCAGGGAGCTTTTCTTTTTGCCGTCCAGTTGGAAAAAATTGTCTAGATTTCTTTTTTTGAGAAGGAATTCAGCAGAAGACATAGAATATATATACAAATATATACAAAACTAAAAAGTAAAATTCTTTTTACAATGCCAGGATTCTCTTATATTATTGAAATAAAGGAAGAGGTGGCCTTGAAGAGAAAAGTTTTGTTTTTTATCTTTTTAACTGGACAGGCAACTTTAACAGTATGGGCAATAATACTATCAACGCATATTTGGAAAATACACTTTATATTGATGGGGCTCTTTTTTTACGTGGCTAGCCTCATAATGTCTATAAATTTTGATTTAAATCATCATGCGACACTAAATGTAGTAAACAGGTTTATAAATGTTTCCCGGTCAATGAGACATGAATTTCGAAACCATTTGCAGGTATTATTTAGCATGATTCAGTTGAAAAAATACCAGGATGCTTTAAAATATATACAAGATGTGGTAAATAGTGATAATACTATCAATCACATTTTCAGCAATTTAAGCGATCCCTTGCTGATTTGCTGTTTGTTGGAGATTATTTACAGTTTTAGGCAAAAGGATATAGATATTACCGTGGAGGTCTTAGGTGCCCCACGCTTGCCTCAATTGTGGATTGTTAAAAGAAAAATGGGAAAATACATCTCGCAGTTTAACAAAATTCAAGGAAAAAAGGATGTTAAAATCATTTTAAAGAATTCTCAAGTTGAAGTTCTTTCTAATGCATTGGGGCAGAACATTATGCCTTAACACACATACCTTTTGCAAAAACCTTTCTGTGACTACTGGGCAAGGTTTATTTTTTATTTGCTAAATGGGAATCTATTAATAGTGAGAAAAAATTTAAGATGGGTGGTAGAAATGTTCATCGATAGAGCAAAGATTTATGTAAAAGGCGGAGATGGAGGCAACGGAGTGGTGGCTTTTCGAAGGGAGAAATATGTACCCCGCGGAGGTCCTAGCGGTGGTGATGGAGGCAAGGGAGCAGATGTGGTCCTCGTGGTGGACTCATCCTTGTCTACCTTGATAGATTTTAAATATAAGGTTCATTACAAAGGGAAAAGAGGAGAACACGGTCAAGGGTCCAACAGATTTGGCCGCAGTGCTGAAGATTTGGTCATTAAAGTTCCGCCGGGTACCGTTGTTAAAGATGCCGAAAGCGGAGAGATTTTGGCAGATTTAGTGGAAGATGGAGATAGATTTGTCGCTGCCAAAGGAGGCAGGGGCGGACGGGGCAATGCCCGATTCGTCTCTTCGGTTCACAGGGCGCCGGATTTTGCAGAAAAGGGTGAGCCGGGAGAGGAACGGTGGATCATCCTGGAACTAAAGTTAATAGCGGATGTTGGCCTGATAGGCTTTCCCAATGCCGGCAAATCCACGCTTCTTTCACGGATGACGGCAGCAAGGCCTAAAATAGCCGACTATCCCTTCACCACACTATCGCCGAACCTCGGCGTTGTAGAAACTGGCCATGGCAGTAGCTTTGTTTTGGCAGATATCCCCGGCCTCATTGAAGGCGCCCATGAAGGCCAAGGATTAGGCCATGAGTTTTTACGACATATTGAAAGGACGCGATTACTTGTACATGTACTGGATATGTCAGGTTTGGAAAGGGACCCGCTGGAGGCCTTTTTTGCAATAAATGATGAACTGGTAAAGTACAGCGACAAGCTTTTGGATAAACCCCAAATTGTGGCTGCCAACAAAATGGACTTGCCGGAAGCCAGAGAAAACTACCCAAGAGTTAAAGAGACGCTTGAAAGTGCAGGGTATGATGTAATACCGGTTTCGGGGGCAACTGGGGAGGGAATGAAAGAGCTTAAAAATCGCATAAGCGAAGCGCTTTCAAAGATACCGAAAACCATAGCTATAGAACAAGTTAAGCAATACGGAATTGAAGAGGAAGAACCTTTCAAGATAGAAAAGAGGGGCGACATTTACTATATTTCAGGCAAGAGGGTAGAGCGAATGGTGGCGATGACGGACCTTGACAATGATTCGGCAGTAAAGCGGCTGCAGCTTAGTTTCAAGCGGATGGGGATTGATGATGCATTAAAAGAGCAGGGCATAAATCCCGGCGACACAGTAGTTATTGGCGACTTTGAATTCTACTATGTGGAATAAACAAGCTTGAATCCAAAATCTTGTAATTGAAACTGCCTTGTCAATTATGATATAATTTTTTGTAATTTAAGGAGTGTAGAGGGAGGATTTTGTCTTGTCGAAAATTAAAAAGGTGGGTATTATGGGTGGGACTTTTGATCCCATTCACTTTGGCCATCTTGTTACTGCCGAGGCGGCCCGAACCCAGTTTCAGCTGGACAAGGTTATCTTTACACCGACCGGAAAGCCGCCCCATAAGAAAGGATATTCAGTGACGCCTGCGGAACATAGATATCTAATGACCATGCTTGCTATAAACGACAATCCGTTTTTCGAGATATCGAGAATGGAAATTGACAGGCCGGGTTTAACCTATACGGTGGATACATTAGAAAGCTTTTATAAGGAATTAGGAGAAGATGTAAAACTTTTTTTTATTAGCGGGGCCGATGCCGTTCTTGATATACTGACATGGAAAGACGTGGATAGGGTGTTAAGCTACTGTACTTTTATAGCGGCAACCAGGCCCGGTTATCCGATGGACAAGTTAAACGAAAAAATAAGTGAACTAAAAAGAATGTATGGTTGGGAAGTTTACCCAATGAAAGTTACCGGTATGGATATTTCTTCTACGGATATACGTAGAAGAGTTCGGGAAGGACTTTCGGTTAGATATTTGCTTCCAAAAAGCGTGGAAACATACATTCAAAAGAACAATCTGTATCGGTGAAAACCATGTTAGAAGAGATAATGCATAAGCTGAAAGCTAATCTTGATGAAGAAAGATTTAAGCATTCTTTGGGTGTTATGAAAACTGCTGTAAAATTAGCTAAACACCACAAAGCGGATATCAAAAAAGCTGAAATAGCAGGCCTTTTACATGATTGTGCAAAGTGCATGGACTCTGTCAGTCAGTTGAAAATAGCAGAAAATTTTGGTATACTTCAAGATGATATCATGAGACGGGAAAGAGCGATAATCCATGGTCCAGTAGGTGCCATCTTGGCTAAACGAGATTACGGCATAAGCGATGAGGAAATATTAAATGCCATAAGAATCCATACTACCGGCGATGTAAATATGAGCCTGTTGGAGAAAATAATTTTCCTTTCCGACCTAATCGAACCCGGAAGAGCTTTTCCGGGAGTTGATGAGCTAAGGGTAAAGGCCTTTAAAGATTTAGACGAGGCAATGGTTCATGCATTTGATATGACAATCATGCATGTGTTAAACAAGGGAAGTCTCTTGCATCCAAAGACGGTTTCAGCAAGGAATTATATTCTCATGGAAAAAGAGAGCGAGGGGAAGTCATGAAAAGGCCTTTAAAAATAGCCTTATTAATTTTGTTGTTTATTACAATTTCAATGGGAAGCGGATTTTACTATGTATTCCGGAGCCTAAATGACCCATTAGATCCAAGTATAGATCCAAATGTTTCTGATAGTACCGATGAGTATGTAAAAGGCGGCAAGCAAAATATATTAGTTCTAGGTATGGATGCTGGAACCATAGGGGCCAAGGAAGAATATAATCGCCATAGAACCGATACAATTATTGTAGTCAGTTTAGATAGAAAGAATAAGGATGTCAAAGTCCTATCCATCCCCAGGGATACCAGGGTTAAGATTGGGGGATATGGCATTCAGAAAATAAATGCTGCCATGGCTTTTGGAGGACCGGATCTTGCAGTTAAAACCGTCAAGGATTTTCTTGGTGTTCCCATACACAATTATGTGGCAATTAAACTTTCGAGCTTTAGGAACATAGTCGATGCCCTTGGTGGCGTTGAAATAGATGTAAAACAGCGGATGAAGTACAGTGACCCCGCTGGAGGCATATATATAGACTTATATCCCGGATTACAAGTGCTAGATGGCGACAAAGCTGAACAATTTGTGAGATTTAGGGAATATCCGGATGCCGATATAGGCCGCATAAGAGCACAGCAGCAGTTTATGGAGGCTCTGGTTAAGCAAGCTCTCAAACCAGCTACTATTTTGAAGATACCTAAAATTATCGAAGTAGTTCAAGAAAATGTGGAAACCGATCTGCAGCCTTTAGAGCTAGCCAGTCTTGCCAATTTTGCCAGGCAGATAAAACAGGAAGACATAAAAATGTACATGATTCCCGGTGAGGGGAAATACATTTCGGGAATAAGTTATTTTATTCCTTACCAAGAACAGATGAATGAGATGATAGATGAGGTCTTCTTTGATGATGGCAGCATCAAAGTTGCCGTTTTAAACGGCAACGGTCAGCAAGGTGTTGCCTCTAAGGTGGCAAGGGAGCTGGAATCCCTCGGCTTTAAGGTGGTAAGTATAGCAAATGCTGACAGCTTCGATTACGAAACTACAACAATAATATACCCCAGCGGCAAAAAAAGTGATGCTGAAAAGATTGCTGAGGTGCTCACCGAAGCCCGTATGGAGGAAGGAGCAGACGACAGCATTACCCTTCCTACAATTATCGTTGGAAAGGATGTAAATTAATTCATGGAGGGAAATGGATGACAAAAGACCCTAGAGAGTGCGCTCTTAAGGCGGCAAGCATTTTAGAAGATAAAAAGGGTCAGGACGTATTAGTGCTTGATATCAGGTCCATAGCCATTTTTGCTGATTATTTCGTGATAGCTACCGGCTTATCACCGATTCATGTTCAAGCTCTGGCCGATGAGGTAGAAGAGAAACTTACGGAAGAAGGCTATTTTCTCCGAAGTAAAGTAGGCTATAAAGAAGGCAAATGGGTTTTGCTGGATTTTAACGATGTAATAGTGCATATATTTACCGCTGCTGAAAGAGAATATTATATGTTGGAGAGACTCTGGGCAGATGCAACACCTATTAAGCTTTCCAATGTGTCTATTGACTCTTAAAAAAACTTAGAATATAATTAACAGGTCTATATAACAAGTTCATATGTTACAAAGGAGTAGTAAGGGTCGTATTGTTCTTTACAGAGAACCGGGCAAAGGTGAGAGCCGGAAGAGCAATTCCCTGAACTCGCCTTTAAATTGTGCTGACAAGCGTTAAAATGTTAGAGTCGGGCCTAATATAAATTCTTTAGGCCAATTAGGGTGGTACCGCGAGAAAGTTTCTCGTCCCTAACAGGGATTGGAAACTTTTTTTTAATATCTGAACCATGTAAATGGAGGAGGCAACCAAGTTGAAATACGATTTCAAAAATATTGAAAGCAAGTGGCAGAAAAAGTGGGAAGAAGAAGGAATATATAAAACATCGGAAGACTATGAAAAGCCTAAATTCTATTGCCTTGAAATGTTTCCTTACCCTTCCGGAAATCTTCACATGGGGCACATGCGCAATTATTCAATAGGCGATGTAATTGCGCGATTTAAAAGAATGAACGGTTATAACGTGCTTTATACTATGGGCTGGGATTCCTTCGGCCTGCCTGCGGAAAACGCAGCCATAAAGCACAATATTCATCCGTACAAGTGGACCTGGAGCAATATTGCAACTATGAGGTCACAGCTTAAACAGCTAGGTTTTAGTTATGACTGGGACAGGGAGGTAGCTACATGCCATCCTGAATATTATAAATGGACCCAGTGGTTCTTTCTCCTATTGTATAAAAGGGGCCTGGCTTACAGAAAGAAAGCTACCGTAAACTGGTGCCCATCCTGTTCAACGGTTTTGGCTAACGAGCAGGTAGTCGATGGCAAATGCGAGCGTTGCAAATCTGAAGTTACTAAAAAAGAGCTGGAGCAATGGTTTTTCAGGATTACGGACTACGCCGATGAGCTATTAGATGATTTGGAGAAGCTTCCCGGTTGGCCTGAAAAAGTTAAGACCATGCAGTACAACTGGATCGGGCGAAGCGAAGGTGTACAGTTTGCCTTTACCGAGGAAAAAACCGGAGAAAAGATAGAAGTGTTTACCACACGGCCGGACACGGTCTACGGCGTTTCATATATCGTTTTAGCTCCCGAACATCCTTTAGTGGACACTCTTTGTGCCGGAACTGAGTATGAAGAGCCGGTGAAGAGATTTAAAGACAAGATGGCCAGGTACAGTGAAATCGACAGAACTTCCACCGAAGCTGAAAAGGAAGGCATGTTTATTGGCGCTTATGCCATAAACCCCATGAATGATGACAAAGTTCCCATTTGGATAGCCAACTATGTATTAATGGGATACGGTACCGGTGCCGTAATGGGGGTTCCTGCCCATGACCAGCGGGACTTTGATTTTGCGAAAAAATACGATTTGCCCATAAAGGTTGTCATAACTCCCAAGGATAAAGTTTTGCAAGCTGAGGAAATGACCGAAGCTTATGTTGACGAGGGAATACTCATTAACTCAGACAGATTCAATGGCATAAATAGTCCTGATGCCATCACGGCAATAGGTCAATACATGAGTGATAAGGGCATTGGTGAGTTTAAGGTTAACTTTAAGCTCAGGGACTGGCTCATATCGAGACAGAGATATTGGGGCGCTCCAATTCCCATAGTCTACTGCGATAAGTGCGGCGTCGTTCCGATACCTGAAGAGGCCCTGCCGGTACTTTTGCCCGAAGATATAGAATTTAAGCCGCAGGGGACTTCGCCCCTTAAAGATTGTGCCGAGTTTGTAAACACAACTTGTCCTAAATGTAACGGTCCCGCTCGTAGAGAAACGGATACCATGGACACCTTTATGTGTTCTTCCTGGTATTTTTACAGATACACTGACCCTAGGAATCAAAATGCGCCCTTTGATGAAAAAAAGGTAGATTACTGGATGCCCGTGGACCAGTATATAGGTGGCGTTGAACACGCCATACTCCATCTGATGTATTCAAGGTTCTTCAACAAAGTCCTCAGAGATGCCGGTTTGGTAAAAGTGGACGAACCTTTTGAGAATCTACTTACTCAAGGGATGGTCTTAAAGGATGGGGCTAAGATGTCAAAGTCCCTTGGAAACACGGTTAGCCCCGAAGAAATAATCGCAAAGTACGGCGCAGATACTGCGAGACTATTTATCCTCTTTGCCGCTCCGCCGGAAAGAGATTTGGAGTGGAGCGATCAGGGTGTCGAAGGATGTTTTAGGTTTATCCAGAGAGTGATAAGATTAGTAGATGACTTGTCCAATAAATTAAGCAATGCAAAAGATACAGGTTCAATGGACAGGGATGTGCGATTTATTA
Source organism: Tepidanaerobacter sp. DTU063 (assembly GCA_001512695.1). Lineage (GTDB taxonomy): Bacteria > Bacillota > Thermosediminibacteria > Thermosediminibacterales > Tepidanaerobacteraceae > DTU063. The sequence continues at coordinate 104,759 of LFSJ01000039.1, forward strand.
CGCACAAGACCATAAAAAAAGCAACCGAAGACATCAGCGAAAGATTTAATTTCAATACTGCAATAAGTGCTATCATGGAAATGGTCAACGCTCTAAACGATTACAAGGACAGCGACATTTCCAAAGACGTACTAAAAGAAGCCCTGGAGAACCTCCTTCTGCTGCTGGCTCCTTTCGCACCTCACATAACCGAGGAAATGTGGCATAAGATCGGCCATGAAAGTAGCATCCACCTAATGCCATGGCCCAAATGTGATGAATCAGCCCTAGTAGTAGACGAAATAGAAATTGTCGTGCAGGTTAACGGCAAACTTCGAGACAAAATAAAAATTCCGGCCCAGGCCACAGATGAGGAAATGCAGGAGATGGCACTAAAGAGCGAAAGACTTATTCCGTTCTTAGAGGGCAAGAAAGTAGTTAAGGTAATTACGGTGCCGAAGAAATTGGTGAACATAGTGGCAAAATAGAGATTCCTGTGAGAGCATAGCTGTTGGCTGCAGTTATGCTCTTTTTTACGTGTCTTTTGGGATGCTTTTTCCAGGGCCAAGTATTGTTTTGATTAGTAAAGTGATGTAAAATTTTGATATAATACTGTTGCGAGTTTATTATAATACGTGGGAAAAGAGGTTGGAAAAATGCTAAAACTTGAATCCGTAGAGCTACATGTGGCTAACGGCAGTGAAGACATTTCAATACTAAAAGACATAAACCTAGAGTTGGAAGACAACAAGTTTTACGCTCTAACGGGCCCAAACGGCGGCGGCAAAACCTCGCTGGCCAAAGTGATTATGGGCATTTATAAGAATAATAGAGGAAAAATATTTTATAACGGGTCTGATATAACAAGCCTGAGCATTACCGAGAGGGCAAAGGCAGGCATCAGTTACGCCTTCCAAACTCCTCCTAGATTTAAGGGCATAAAGATAAAAGACATATTAAGGATTTCCGCCGACGAAAGCTCCCTTAGAGCAAGACTTAGAGCAGTAGGCCTGTGTCCCCAGGATTATCTCGATAGGGAATGTGATTCGAGTCTTTCCGGCGGTGAGATGAAGAGAATTGAGCTTGCCACTGTGCTTTCAAGGCCTTCAAAAGTTGTAATATATGATGAGCCGGAAGCAGGTGTGGATCTTTGGAGTTTTGAAAAACTTCTGCAGCTAATAAGAAAACATCATGAGAAAGGCAATGTAATAAGCATAGTTATAACGCACCATGAAAGGGTCTTATCCCTTGCAGATGAAATAATACTTTTGGCCGATGGGAAAATTGTGGATAGGGGCCCCTGTGATAAGATGCTGCCAATGATTCGGCCCGATTCAAGATGCTGCTGGCAANNAAAACTGTGGAGGTAGTGAAGATGAAATTGAATGCTATTGAAACTGAACTATTAAAGCAAATCGCAGATTTACACAAAATACCTACTGGAGCAGTTAATATCAGAAAAAATGGAGAAGGTATCATTCGCCACTCTTCAGCTAACATTGAAGTTAAACCAAAATCGGACAAACCCGGCATAGAAATAATAGTTGCTCCGGGCACGAAAAACGAAGCTGTGCACATTCCAGTCATGATAACCATGTCAGGCGTCAAGGATGTTGTATACAACACGATAATAATCGGCGAAGGGGCCGATGTGACCGTGGTAGCCGGTTGCGGGATACACAATTCCGGCTCGGAAAAATCACAGCACGACGGTATCCATGATATCATAGTGAAAAAGGGTGCACGGATGCGTTATATAGAAAAGCACTATGGCCAGGGAGAGGGAAAAGGTGAAAAGGTCCTAAATCCCAAGACCCTGCTTACAATGGAAGAAAACTCCATTGTTGAAATGGAGCTTGTTCAGATTAAAGGAGTAGATAACACCGTAAGGGACACGAGGGCCAAGCTTGCAGAGAGGGCCAGCCTGCTTGTCACCGAGAGACTGCTTACCGATGGCAGTCAGTATGCTGTTTCTGATATGACCATCGAACTTGTCGGGAAAGATTCCAATGCCCAGATCATATCCAGGTCGGTAGCCAAAGATAACTCCAAGCAGATATTCCGCCCTGTAATCATAGCCTATGAGAAAAGTAAGGGCCATGTAGAATGTGATTCCATATTAATGGACCAGGGGAAAATAAGTTCCACCCCTGCCATCACAGCTGAACATCCCGATGCCCAGCTGACACACGAAGCCGCAATCGGTAGAATTGCCGAGGAACAGCTCTTAAAGCTGATGACCTTAGGTCTTACTGAAGAAGAAGCTGAAGACGTAATTCTTCGAGGTTTTTTGCAATGACAGCCAAATGTATTATGGTGCAGGGCACGGGGTCTTCTGTGGGAAAGAGCAGGCTAGTTACGGGCCTTTGTAGGGTTTTCAAGCAGGATGGTTTCAAAGTTGCACCATTTAAATCTCAAAATATGGCTTTAAATTCATATATAACTAAAGAGGGTCTGGAAATGGGTAGGGCACAGGCTACCCAGGCAGAGGCCTGCGGTATAGAGCCTTCCGTATTTATGAATCCCGTGCTATTAAAACCCTATACGGATACAAGCAGCCAGGTTGTAGTCAAGGGGAGGCCTTTTGGCAGTCTTTCGGCAATGGATTACCATGATTACAAGGTTAAACTATTGCATGTTGTGAAAGAGTGCTATGATGAACTAGCACGAGACAATGATATTATAGTAATAGAAGGTGCAGGGAGTCCCGCCGAGATAAACCTGAGGGAAAAAGACATAGTGAATATGGGAATGGCGGAATTGGTAGATGCTCCCGTTGTCCTGGTAGGAGATATCGATAGGGGCGGAGTTTTTGCTGCCCTAGCCGGGACACTGCTTTTGCTCTCTGAGGAAGAGAAAGCACGGGTGAAGGGAGTAATAATAAACAAGTTTCGAGGAGATTTAAAGCTCCTAGAGCCCGGCCTTGAAATGCTGGAAGACATAATAAAGCGACCGGTCATAGGAGTTGTCCCCTATACCGACATTTACATAGATGAAGAGGATTCCCCGGAGACGGAAAGATATAGGCTTTTGAAAAAGTATAAGGTCGAGAGCAACGAGTCACTCCAACAGAAGCCTTTACAAGTAAAAATTTTAAGCTTGCCCCGAATCACTAACTTTACAGATTTTGTGCCTTTAGCAGAGTTTGAGGGTGTCAAGATCTCATATGTATCGGTAGGGCCAATAGAAGATGCTGATTTGCTGATAATTCCCGGTTCTGAAAATCCTAAAGAAAGTATAGAGTTTATCAAATCAAGGGGCTGGGATAAAGATATTAACAGGCTTTATCATAAAGGTGCGGTGGTCCTTGGCATAGGAAGCAGCTTTGCACTGCTTGGCAAGACATTCAAAACTACTTCTTCGGATTCAACCATCGAGGGTTTAGGCCTCTTCGGTGTACATATTAAATTATTGCCGCAGGAGCCTACACGAGTGAAGGGAGAGGTTGCCTCTTCTTTGCCCGATTTTGCAAGTATATTAAGCAAGGCACAGCTGGAAGGCTATAGAATTTACTCCGGAGAGATAATTAAGGAGGATGAAGGAAACATAGAGTTTATAAAGTTCAAGAGCAAAGGCCACGTTGACTTTGATGGTCTTATATCACAAACAGGTCGAGTACTTGGTACCTTCATACATGGAATTTTTGACAATACTGATTTTACCCAGCAATTTATAAATTATTTGGTAAGTAAAAGGTTAAATGATAGTATCATTTTCGAAACTCACTCTTTTAATTTTAAAAACTATAAAGAAGCTGAATATGACCGCTGGGCTGATGTGGTGAGAAATAGCCTGGATATTGATATGCTCTACAGAATAATGGGGATAAAAGAATAGGGAGCCGGAGTGTGATAGAAATGTTTGATTTCAGTAAAAGAGAAAAAATACTATTAGGTCTTTTACTGCTATTGACCATTTCTACAGTATCAGTATCATATTACGCCTTTTTCAAGAAAGAACCAGATATAGCATTTAAACTTCAGGATGAACCGGCAGTTCCGGTAACAGCTCCAGCGTATGAGGCGGAGAAGATTGTCATCCATATAGCAGGCGCTGTAAAAAATCCCGGTGTCTATACATTAGAAGAAGGCCAGCGGGTAAAAGATGCCATAGAAATAGCAGGGGGCCCTCTTCCCGAGGCCGATCTTTTAAGACTTAATCTCGCTCAGAAAATACATGATGAAGACAAGCTCTATGTCCCCAAAATAGGGGAATCTCCTGAACAATCTGAGCAGGAAGATGAGCTCTATGGGTCTACTGTGGGTATCATCTCGAAAAACGACGGTAAAGTAAACATAAATACTGCAAATGAGACCGAACTTACAACTTTGCCGGGAATAGGCCCTGCAACCGCACAAAAAATTATAGACTACAGGACCACTAGCGGTCCATTTAAATCTATTGAAGAAATAAAAAACGTTTCCGGAATAGGCGACAAAAAATTCGAACAGCTCAAAGACAAGATAAAAGTAAAATGACCTGACAAGTGACAAGGGGACGTTTCGTCTGCCATATTTCTCAAATTTCTGACATCAGGGCGTTTCGTCTGTCATGTTTTCTTTTTGAAAAACAGTGGCTTATTGACACCAAAAGCTAATTGAAAATTATAACTTCATAAGCAACTTAAGCTTTCCTCCTGTTTCTTTCTTCTTTTGTCTCCAATAGTACAAAGGGTATATAACAAAACAGAGAATGTAACAATAGATGATCTGATAACGTATGGGAGTTTAAAAACAAAATTATGTATGATAATTGTTGCACTAAACATGACAAGGGATAATGGAACCATTAAACTTGTTGGTAGAGACGAGTTGAAAAAAATATCAAGTCAAGCGCTTGACATTTTAAAAATGGCAGCGAATCAAAAAGAATATACTATTATCGTTAATACAAGAAAAAGAAACTTGGAATTTACTAAGCATTTGCCAGATAATGATTATGTTGTTAGAACTGCTAGCTTGATAGCTAAAGGTCCAATTAAATACAGGACCCTTCTATCTAAGATTAGGTCTATAAGAGAAGAAATAGGGAATCCTTTGTTAACAGCAACTTCCATATGGGAAAGCGGTATAATCCATTATGCGAAAGATATGATGGAAAAAAGGAATTTAGTTATGTTATCTACAGAACACTATAAAGAAATTTCTCGATGGGCTGGTAGGTCTGAAAGTTTATGGTTTAGTACCAAAAGATTAATTACTAATTTCCAAATAATATGAATTAGATGTAAATGAGAGGTGATTTTTTAAATTCATTTCTATTCTAAAATGAAACGGGGGAGTGAGATGAAGGCCATTTTGCAGATGATTAAAAGTGAATTTCCCGACAAAGCTATAGATATATCTGAAAGTATGCAATTGCTACAGGAAATGATTAATAACATAATGGAAGATATAAGTAACAAAATAAATACTGCATTTCAAAATAGAGATTTTGATAACGTAAATAAATACCAGAAAATAGCGGAAAACATCCACTTATATGAAAAGAAAATAGAAGAAATTATTGATATTTTAGATATTGAAAACACATTTACAGAGGGAGAAATTGATGAGGATACAGAAAGAAAGTTAATTCCTAATTATGCGGATTACATAGTAGACCACAACATAGAACATTCTTTATATGAAAATTTAACACATAAAAGGCCCTTTGCATTCAGTATAAATGATTCTAAAATAGAAGTTAAAACATGGAAAGAGATGTTTATTAAAACATGTGAATATCTTATTTGCATTGACGAACAAGAATTTATGAGCTTTGAAAACAATCCAAAAATGAACGGAAAAAAGAATAAATATTTTTCGATGAATCCTAATTCAATGAACGATCCAAAACCCGTACTAAATAAGATATATGTCGAAACAAATCAGAGTGCTAATAGTTTAAGAAATTTGATAGTTAAAATGTTGAAAGAATTCAACCTAAAGATTAGTGATTATAAGATTTACTTTAGGGCTGATTATACTGAATTGAATAAATAGCATACTTTTTTCGGAGGTATTTTATCATGAAGAGAGTGATAACGGTCAAAGGCAAAGGAAAGGTTTCAGCACCCCCGGATTGGATTAAGATTATGATGACTTTGAAAGCATCGGATATGGATTACGATAAAACAATGGATATAGCTGCAAATCAGTTAAAAGAACTTAGAAACTGTCTAGGCAAGCTGGGGTTTAAAAAAGAGGACATAAAAACTACATCTTTTCATATCGATACATCTTATGAGCGTGTGAAAGATTACCATGGTAATTATAAAAGTGTTTTCAAGGGTTATAGATGTTCTAATGAACTATATATTGGATTTGAAACTGATAGCAAGAAGCTTGGCGAGATTTTATCTGCATTATCTAACTGTAAAGCGAAACCGGAGTTCTCCATCAAGTATCAAATTAGGGATCAAAAATCTCTGAAAGAAGAAATGTTGAAAAAGGCAATTTTAGATGCCAAGGAAAAGGCAAAAGTCATAGCAGAAGCAGCAGGAGTGGAAATTGGAAATATACTTCGAATCGATTATGATTGGAGTGAAATTCGGTTTCAAAGAGAAGAATCGTATTATCTGAGCGAAGCCTCATATCAACCTTCAATTGCGTCAATTGATATTGAGCCTGATGATATAAAAATATCAGATACAGTCACTGTTGTGTGGGAAATTAAGGGCTAATTAGGCATCTTTTTAGTTTCAGACCATGGCCTTAATAATGAAACATCGCCATAACACTTAGTGCGAAGCTGATGACATTTGCTGTTATGGCAAATGCAATCCGCCTTCGTTTCGAGTGCTGGACTAGGTGCCTTGCAAACAAAGTAGCTTCAATCGTTATGATGAGAAGCTCAAGGGGGATATATGTTAGCAGTCCCATTATTATTCCTGAGGTATACATGGCTTTAAATACACTCGCTGTCAGCATAAGCTGTGTAAAAACATTTATCATTAAAAAGGGCTTCCAGTTTTGTTTGGTATCAAATCTAAACAAGATAAGGACAAGACCTTCTATTATAAGCGTTGCAAGACAGGTCGCGACAAACTGAGTAATGTATGCCAAAGCGACAGAGTCTTGTGATAGTTTCTTAGTACTACAATCGAAGTATGCGGTGCTTCGAAATGCTTTTCTTTCAACTGCATTTTCCGATACTATTATATCATTATCTTTCGTTACTATAATTATTTTAAACCTATCCGGAATACCCACATAACTGAAGTCATGTACCATAACATTTCCATTTCTAGTTCCTACTAAACTCCCAAAAAGAGGAACTTTAGTACCGGTAACAAGAGCAGGCCGCCAACCGTTTTCTTTATAGTTTTTTAGCACATCATACATTTCAGGATGCCCTACATCTTCTCTCTTGGTATTCTCATATAAATGCTCACCGTCATAGTCCACCAACAGGTCGAGATAGTATTCGCGATCAGGTGGATTTTTTACTATCACTTTAAGGGAAGGCTTTGGACCAGCATCGGCTCTTGCGCTCATAGGAAAAACAAAGACATAGCAAAACACAATAAGAACGGCCATCCAGAATCTTCTCACGCCAACCACTCCTGCGATAGTTATACAATTCAATGATATCATAAAACCCTCAATAAGTGGCAACAATAAAAAATAGTGTTATTTGTACTAAATTTGACAAGCCATGTATAGTTTTGGTATAAGTATAATATAATAAAAACAGATAGAGAAAAAACTGGAAAAAGGATTTCATTAATAAAAGTAGAAATCCTTAATAGACCTTTTACAAAGGGGGAGTTTTGTGTTTTCGTTTAAAGCCCGTAAATGGGCTGTTATCTCCGGGGTGGTGGCTGTATTCATTCTCGGAGCGTCTATCTATTTCACTTTGGAAAAAGAGGTGATTATTAGAGACGAAGACAAGGAAGCTGTAGTTTCAACTTTTGCCAGTAATGTAGCGGAGCTGTTGGAAAAACAAAATATAACTTTAGACCCTGAGGATGAAGTTACTCCAAGTCCTGACACCAAGCTTTCAGAAGGTATGCAGATTACCATAAAAAGAGCATTCCCTGTAAAGATAGCAGTTGATGGGAAGGAAATCACCCTTAAGACCCGGCCAAAAACAGTAGCAAATATCCTGGCAAAGGCTAAAATTAATCTGGATGAAAAAGACAAGGTTCAGCCGGCTCTTGGAGAATACATATTAGGTGAAGCTGAAATCAATGTAATTAGAGTAAATGAACGAGTTACAACTGAAATTAGGAGCATACCCTTTGAAACCGTTTCCAGAAAAGACTATAACCTTCCGCTTGGTGAAAAGAAAGTAATCCAAGATGGAGAAGAAGGTCAGGAAGAAGTAACTACGATCGAAATACTTGAAAATGGCAAGGTTGTCTCAACAACTACCGAGTCAAAAGTCATAAAAGCTCCAAAGCCTAAGATTGTACTGACAGGAACGGTACAAGTTGCATCACGTGGAGGTGTAGATTTTTCGTATATCGAGAAAAAACGCATGCTAGCAACAGCTTACACTCATACAGGCAATCGCACTGCGACTGGAACGATGCCTAGAGTAGGTGTTGTTGCTGTTGACCCAAAGGTTATTCCTTTAGGGACAAGGCTGTATATAGATGGTTACGGCTTTGCCCGAGCCGAGGATACCGGTGGTGCCATAAAAGGTGATAAAATAGACTTGTTTTTAGACACTTCCGAGGAAACTAAGCGTTTCGGAAGAAGATGGGTTACTGTATATATCTTAAAATAAGAACCCGCCCAACTATACAAACTGTGATTCGTTTTGCCAACGTACCTTTTGCAAAACGCACAAAAATGAGCACTGCGAACTAATTGCAGTGCTCTCTTTATATATATAATTATCATCTGTATCTATTCATATAAGTGACGTATTGAATTCTTCGCTTGTGCCTCTTATACCTTTTGATTCCTACCATTATCCTGAAGGGAATATAAGTAGCCAAGATAATAGTCAGTGGCCAGAACCACCAAAAGGTATGAATTTTTCTCTTCACATCATTAGCAGCAATTAAATTGACGCTTCCCAGTTGCTCTTCACCTTGGTAAAATATCAATTGACCCAGGACTTCACCTTTCGAAACAGGTGCCTTAATATCCTGATTTATGACAAGCTTTTTGCTAATCGGCAGGTCATTTTTCTTCACTACGGAAGTTAATCCATCCTTTGTAACAAGTTTAACCGGATCGCCGTATTTAACATCTTCTTCCGCGACATCTGAATTTTTACCAACCAGGTTCTTTATTTCGAAGTTTTCAAAGCCATAGTCCAGCAGCGCCATACTGTCTGACCAGATGTTTGCATCGGATTTTAACACTACTGAAATCAGTTGCCAACCGTCTCTGGTTGCTGATGCTACCAAAGTGCGTCCGGCAGTGCTCGTATAACCTGTCTTGACACCATCTGCTCCTTCGTAGTTCCAAAGAAGCTTATTTAAATTTATCAGCTGCCTGTCCCATTCCTCGGCCTGCCAGGGTATCTCCAATGTTTTAGTAGAGACTATTTTCCTGAATTTAGGAAGGTTTAAAAGGGCGTAACGTGAAATGAGAGCCAAGTCATAGGCAGTTGTTAAATGGCCTTCGTCAGGCAAGCCGCTTGGATTAACAAAGGTGGTGTGGTATGCGCCAATTTCCCTTGCTTTTGCGTTCATCATTTTCACGAAGCTTTCAATATCTCCCCCGATATGTTCTGCTATGGCAACAGCAGCGTCGTTCCCGGAATTTAGCATCATACCGTAAAGCATTTGTTCTAAAGTCAGCTTTTCCCCTTCCTCCAGGTAAATCCTAGAGCCATCAACACGTAGCGGTTCTTCGCTTGTAACGACTATATCCGAAAGATTGCCTTTTTCAAGGGCCAAAATTGCAGTCATTATTTTTGTCGTACTTGCCGGTTCAAATGGACTGTGAGCATTCTTTTCATATAGAACCTTTCCCGTCAAAACATCCATAACTAAACCTGCTTGGCCGACGATTTCCGGAGGCAGCTGCATCTTATCAGTATCAGCCAGCGCCGTAGAAGTTGAAAAACTAAATAGACAAAAGATTGCAACTATGTATACTAATTTTGTGTATATGTATTGTTTCATATATTCACCCCGTAAATCTGCACCTTTAATTTTGATTTTTGACTCCGTTTAGTTTCATACTAAAAATAAGTATATCAAATCTCAAAGTCTATTCCAACTGTATTTTTCTTGAAAAAGGCGGTGGTGAATAAAAACTGTCATATTCCTTAAAATAAATACAGGAAATGGAGGGGAAAAAATTGCAAAGTCCCACTAAAATAGAGTATGCACCTCATATGCTTACATATAAAGAAAACTTAAAGCAACTGACAGAGTCCATCAAAGATCTTGAAAGCCAGCTTGGGGAAAATCTTCAGCAAGCCCTTACAAAATCATCAAGCCTTGTAAGATTAAATAAGGGTATAAGAGAACTTGAACTTTTAAGCCAAGCAATGGCAGATGTCAATCCTGACAAAAACACAAAAGCTAGGGAAGAACTAGTGGCTTCCTTTCGCAGAAAACTCTTTGAAAATCAGTGTTTGCTTCTTGATGAAATCCAAAAGTCCATGCTGAAGGCGGCAGAAGCTATGATAAATGCAGGCAGCGGTATAACGATGTTGGCAAGTTTCATACAGATGAACAGGGTCCTCGAAAACTTTGATAATAGGGTGAAAGGAATATGAGTTTGCTCAAAGATTTGTTTATGCATGCTTACAAGGCAGTTATACTTTTTACTGTGAGTCTTGTGTTGGTAAGGTTCATGGGAAAGCGAACAGTTGCCCAATTATCACCCTTCGATCTAATTTTTATGATTGTATTGGGTTCGGCAATAGCAATACCCCTGGAAGAACGTGATATAAGCCTTGTACTGGGAGTCTTTCCGGTTGTCATTACAGCATTGTTAAACTATTTGCTTGCCATATTAATTACCAAAAATCGCAAGATAGAAAATTTCATACAGGGCACATCTCGGGTTCTAGTGAGAAAAGGAGAAGTCATATTGGGAAATCTGAAAAAAGAGCGAATAACCATGACCGACTTGCTTATTTTATTAAGAGAAAAAGGGGTAACGGATATCAATGAAGTGGAGGAAGCCACAATAGAACCAAATGGGAAGTTAAGCGTAATAAAGAAGGAATACATGCAAACGGTGACTCCGAAAGATTTGGGTCTATGGTCAAAGCAGGGAATTTTCCCTACATTAATGATACATCAGGGGGAAGTTGTTTTTGACAATCTGGATAGGGTTGGAGTTAGTATAGGGCAAATGATGGGACAATTAAATCAAAAAGGAATAACAAGACTGAGAGAGATCAGTGCTGCATGGATTGACGAAGAGGGAAACCTGTCTATTAAACTTAAGAATGATGAGATTATACAATGAGTTGGTGAGCAGATGACAAATAACAAAAGAGGCTTCAGCAAAATAGATGCCAGTGCCGAAGAAATACAAGATAAATTTGGAGTAGATTTATATTTTTTTTTAGATGCAGTTTCATTGGGGCTAAGCGATGCTGAAATAGCAGACCTGACCGGCTACGATTTACAAAAGGTGAGAAAGGTAAGGGAACACCTGGGAAACGTCAGCAGTAAAATAGGGATAAGCTACAAGAAAAACCTTCCAAAGCCAGACCATTCTTAATCTTATCCAAAAGAAGGTAACCTGTACGCGGGATTGTGAAATATTTGACAATACCCTTTTTTATTTATATAATGTCTTTAGAGCGAAATGCAGACTCTTTTTTAATGGAATATTCAATTGAGGAGAGGGGAAATACTATGAGAACAATCAGCGTATGTGTTGGCAGCTCCTGTCACTTAAAAGGTTCCTATGATATTATAAGAATATTTAAGGCCTTGATTAAGGAACACGGTCTGGAAGATAAGTGGGAGTTAAAAGCAGAGTTTTGCTGCAACAATTGTCGCAATCCTGTCTCGGTGAGAGTAGATGACAGCGAACCCTATTCTGTTGACCTGGAAAGTGCGGAGGCCTTTTTCAAGGAGAAGATATTGGGGGCTTAATATAATGGAGGTCATTAATTTTGCCAGTGCAAATTGTAAAAATTGCTATAAATGCTTAAGAGCGTGCCCTGTAAAGGCTATACGCATGGAAAACGACCAAGCCCAGATAGTTGACGAAAGATGTATTACCTGTGGTACATGTCTTACAATTTGTCCACAAAATGCCAAGACCATAAAAAGCGATATTCAGCGAGTAAAAGAGTTACTAAAGATAGACAAGGATATTGCCGTAAGCCTTGCGCCCTCTTTTGCCGGGGTTTTTCATTTTAATCATTATAGTCAGATCGTATCAGCCATAAAAAGACTTGGTTTTTCAAATGTTTATCAAACATCGGTTGGCGCAAGACTAATTGCCTCAGACTATTTAAAGCACTATAACGACAGAACAAAACCCAATCTGATTACAACGGCATGTCCCGCCATCAATTACCTGGTTCAAAAATACTACCCGGAACTAGTAGAATGTTTAGTCCCAGTGGTATCTCCCATGGAAGCCCATGGCAGATATCTAAAAAAGATAAAGGGACACAAGGAAGTAGCATTTATAGGGCCTTGCCTCGCGAAAAAAGTAGAAATTCATGACAATGGCAATTACGGCATCGATGCGGCCTTGACTTTTGAGGAACTCACAGCCTGGTGGAAGGAAGAAGGGATAGATCCTATACTAGAACCCGTAAATGAACAGGATAATGGCTTTTGTGACGATGCCAATTTTTATCCTATTCCCGGGGGCAGTTACAAGACCATAAAACCACTAATCGAAGACCCCTGGCGGGAGTTTATTGAAGTTAGCGGCAAGGAAAACTGCATGCTTATGCTGGATGAATTGAGAAAAGGCGAGTTTCATCGCACCTGGATAGAAATGAATGCCTGCGAAGGCGGCTGTATAAATGGGCCTGCTATTGATATCATAGATAGAGGTCCCTTTAAACGAATTAAGTGTGTAAAAATTTTTGCGCGACATAACAGCCCTTGCAAGGAGTCTATTTCCATATCCGGTCAGGGCTTGTCTTTTGATTTCGAAAAAAAGTTTGAGCCTACTCCCATAAAAACAAAAAAACCCAGCGAACAGGACATTACTCGCATTTTGGAGGCTACGGGGAAGTATAGGCCTGAACATGAATTAAACTGCGGTGCTTGTGGCTACAATTCATGTCGGGAAAAGGCGGAGGCTGTGTATAACGGCATGGCTGAAATTCACATGTGCCTGCCCTATATGAGAAATCGAGCCGAATCCCTCTCTAACCTGATCATACAGTCAACACCTAATGCTATTATCGCAGTTGATAAGGATATAAATGTCCAGGTATTCAATAATGGGGCAGAGACTATGTTTAGGGTGAATAGCGGGGACGTTATTCATAAACCCTTAAGCTTGCTTTTTGATGACGATGATTTTAGGTTTGTAAGCAAGACGAAACAAAACATTATAAATAAAAAGGTAGTCCTGCCTCAATATGGGCTCATAACCAAACAAGATATATATTTCGAAAAGGAACATTCATTGGTAATCAGTATCATAACGGATATAACGGAAGAGCAACAAATCCAGGAAAGAGATGCACGGCTCCGTAGGGAAACAATTAAAACTGCACAAGAGGTAATAGATAAGCAGATGAGAGTAGCTCAAGAAATTGCAAGTGTTTTGGGAGAGACAACGGCTGAGACAAAAGTCTTGCTAAACAAAATCCAACGGCTCTTAATTGATGAGATACCGGGTGAAGACTAATGGAAGTAAGAACTGAATTGTATTGGGAGAGCACTAATAAATTTGGTGAAGAACTGTGCGGAGACAAGGTAGAGGCTGTACAAAGCCCGGAAGAGACCATCATGGTCATGGCTGACGGCTTGGGCAGCGGAGTTAAAGCTAATATCCTTTCGACACTGACTACCAAAATAGCCCTGACTATGCTGAGGGAAGGTTCCTCCATTGAAGAAACTGTAAAGACCATCATGGCCACTCTTCCCATATGCAAAATCCGCAAGATAGCATATTCCACTTTTACGATAATAAGGGTGGATTTGCAGGGGAACTGTTATATCGTTGAATACGGCAACCCGCCTGTCATGCTCTTGCGGGATGGCAAAGTATTAAGGCTGGAGGGAACAACGAGGGAGATTGATGGTAAAGAAGTAAAAGAATACAGGTTAAGGGTACAGAGAGATGATGTTTTCATTGCCATGAGCGATGGAGTGGTGCATGCAGGGGTAGGTGGAATATTAAACCTCGGTTGGCAGTGGGAAAATATAGCACAGTACATTGAGAAAATATCTAAGGTTGAAACGACCATCGCCAGCCTTGTTAAATTACTTTCAGAAGCCACGATGAACTTTTATTTAGATATGCCAGGAGATGATGCTACTATTGTTGCCTTAAAAATAATTTCTCCCCAATTCGTAACTGTGTTTGCTGGGCCACCACAAAATCCTGATGATGACGAAAAAGTAGTCAATCATCTGATTGAAAAGCCGGGGAAAAAAATAGTTTGTGGAGGGACAGCTGCTCAAATTGTAGCTCGAGTATTAGATAGAGAGATAAAGACATCTACGAATTTTGTTGACCCCACCATTCCTCCCATTGCCTGGATCAAGGGTATAGATCTAGTAACGGAAGGTGTTTTAACCCTAGATCGCACCTGTAAAATACTAACGAGATTCATAGACACTGATGTCCAATATTCAGAACTTAGACAGCTTCAGCAACAAAAGGACGGCGCTTCAAGACTGGCAATGTTTTTATTGAATGCCACCGATATCACGTTTCTTTTAGGTAAGGCTATCAATCCGGCCCATCAAAATCCGGGTTTTCCGAAAAACCTTTCCATAAAACTGAACATAGTAAAAGAATTGGTAGATATATTAGATAAAATGGGTAAACATATAGAAATTGTTTACTATTGATTTTTGTTAAATAATATGATTTCTTTAATTATACTGCCAGATAAGATACTCTCCT
>LFSJ01000039.1:119779-126669 GCA_001512695.1 Tepidanaerobacter sp. DTU063
CTCCTATAATTTTTTATTCTGTACTTATTCTTTGATAAAAATCCTTAATTTATTATTAAAACTTGAGTCTTTAATATTCTAAGTAACTGCAGTATAATATCTATGTGATACAATAAAAACAATCTATAATATTAATTAATATTAATTGGGGAGGCGAGTTTTTGCAAAACAGGGATAAATTCACAACTAGTCTTGGAGTATTGACTGCAACACTCGGTTCAGCTGTGGGTCTTGGCAACATATGGAAATTCCCTTACTTTACCGGCCAATATGGCGGGGCAGCTTTTATCGTAATCTACTTAATCTGTGTTGTACTTGCCGGTATTCCCGTAATGGTGTCCGAATTTGTCATTGGTAGACGGGCAAATTCTAACCCGGTGGGAGCATTTAAAAAATTAGCGCCAGGGTCAGCTTGGTATCTTATAGGCTACTCGGGCATTGCAGCTTCTTTTCTTATCATGCTCTTTTATACAAGTGTGGCCGGATGGGTATACTCTTATATTTTCCGAGCCCTGGGGGGCACCTTCATCAATACAAGCCCCGAGACTACCGTAGGGGTTTTTGGTAAACTCATAACCAGCTATTATGAGCCCATAGTATGGCAGATAATCGTCCTTATTGTTGTTAGTTCCATTATTATTGCTGGGGTTCAAAAAGGCATTGAGAGAATGACCAAAACCCTAATGCCCATCTTGTTCGTGCTGTTACTTTTATGTGACATAAGGGCACTGACTTTACCCGGAGCCCAAAAGGGTATCGAGTTCTTATTTAAACCTGATTTTGTAAAGCTAAACAGGGAAGTTATCATAATAGCGTTAGGCCTTGCTTTCTTTAAACTCTCGGTTGGTATGGGCACCATGGTCACCTATGGAAGCTACTTCGATAACAGACAAAACCTACCCGCCACTGCTATAAAGGTTGCTCTTTCAGACATTCTAGTATCCATGATGGCCGGCCTTGCAATATTCCCGGCGGTTTTTGCTTTTGGATTTGAACCTGACGCGGGTCCGGGCCTGTTATTTATCACCATACCTATGGTTTTTAGCAAGATGCCTTTAGGAAACATTTTGCTGACAATATTCTTCCTGCTGACAGCAATAGCTGCCACCACTGCCATGATGTCGTTGCTTGAAGTGCCTGTTGCTTACCTGGTAGAGGAAAAGGGCTTTTCTCGACCAACTGCTACTATAATGTCTGCTGTGACAATAGCCCTCTTGGGTTCTACCGCATCCCTTTCAGCAGATGCGGGTTCGCTCTTGGGAACCGTTAAGATTTTCGGCAAGACGTTTTTTGACCTTTATGACTACATATCTTCAAATATCTTAATGCCCGTGGGAGGTTTGTTTACGGTCCTCTTTATTGTTTGGATTTTGGGTAAAAAAAGCCTTGCATTGGAACTTTCCAACAATGGGCAGCTTAACAACAAAGGTGTTGTAAACCTGTTTTACACAGTCGTAAAATATATAACACCTTTACTGATAATCATCATTTTCTTAGATTCCATCGGCATACTGAAGTTTTAAGCTTAATATTTTCCTTATACAAAAAAAGCCTGATGAGTAAAACATCAAGGCTTTTTTTATAAAGACAATTGTTCTTTCAAGCCGGGGGCTTGGATAACTGCAAAGCTTTTTTTACGTTTTTTCCTATGCTATAATAAAGGACAAAGCATGGGAGAGGGGATATCAGATGAATCTGGAGCAAGTTTTGGATCAGCTCAGGACTCAGGAGCGTTTTTACAAAAATATAACTCACTGGGAAGTTGTATCTGAAAGTTCAGGCAGGTATGAGGATTTTCCCGAATACTTAAACCCAAAGTTGATTAAAGCATTAAACAAGAAAGGCATATACAGGCTTTATTCTCACCAGCGGAGGGCTCTGGATGAGGTTATGACTGGCCATGATATTACCGTGGTTACCCCCACCGCTTCGGGTAAGTCCCTTTGTTACAATCTTCCGGTCTTAAACACCCTCCTTTCCGACAAAGATGCCAGGGCCATATATCTTTTTCCCACAAAGGCTCTCTCCCAGGACCAGGTGTCTGAACTGATGGAATTAGTAGATGATATGGACGCAAACATAAAGACATTCACCTATGATGGTGACACCCCGGTCAATGCACGAGTAGCTATTCGCAAGGATGGCCATATAGTTGTCACGAATCCGGACATGCTGCACACCGGAATACTTCCTCACCATACCAAGTGGATGAAACTTTTTACCAATTTAAAGTACATAGTTATAGATGAAGTGCACATTTACCGGGGAATATTCGGAAGTCACACTGCGAATGTCCTTAGAAGACTAAGGCGCATATGCAATTTTTACGGTTCAAACCCCGTATTCATTTGCTGTTCTGCTACCATTGCAAATCCAGGAGAGCTTTCGGAAAAACTGACGGGAAAGCCTGCTGTCTTAATTGATGAAAATGGTGCACCTGCAGGCGAGAAGAACATCATATTCTACAACCCTCCGGTGGTAAACAGGCAGCTGGGAATTCGTAGGAGTAGTTTGCTGGAAGCGAAAGCCCTTGCTTCAAAGTTTTTAAATAATAAGATTCAAACTATAACATTTGCTCGAAGCCGCTTGGCGGTAGAGGTGCTCCTTACCTATTTACAGGAAGACATGAAAAAGCTCCCCGGAGGAACAAATCTCGTAAGGGGATATCGGGGAGGGTACCTGCCCAAGGAGCGCAGGGAAATAGAGAAGGGTCTTCGTGAGGGAAAAATCCTTGGTGTGGTGAGCACCAATGCCTTGGAACTTGGCATAGATATCGGTAATTTGGACGCTAGTATAATAACGGGCTATCCCGGGTCGGTAGCCAGCACCTGGCAGCAGGCAGGCCGTGCTGGCAGAAGAAACTCGGTATCTGCTTCAATTTTGGTGGCTTCCAGTAGCCCCCTTGACCAGTTTATAATCAACCATCCGGAGTACTTCTTTGATGCCACACCGGAATACGGCTTAATAAATCCGGATAACCTTTACATTCTTGTAAGTCACATAAAATGCGCCGCTTTTGAGCTGCCTTTCAGCGATGGCGAAACTTTCGGCGACCAGCCCATAAATGAGATATTGGCCTTTTTAGAAGATGAAGGGATCCTTCGGCATGTGGGAGGTCGTTGGCACTGGATGGCAGAATCCTTTCCTGCGGAAGACATAAGTCTTAGAAGTGCATCGGCGGAAAACTTCGTCATTATTGATATCACCGAGGGCGCCAAGGTCATCGGCGAGGTTGACCGCAGCAGCGCTCCAATGCTGATTCACGAAGAAGCCATTTACATTCATGCCGGACAACAATACCAGGTGGAAAAGCTTGACTACGAGGAGAAAAAGGCCTATGTTCGAAAGGTCAACGTAGATTACTATACCGATGCCAATCTTGCTGTTGAAATAAAGGTTTTGGACATGTTTAGAGAAAAAACAGTGGCCAATAGCCAAAACTACCTGGGAGAAGTAATGGTGACAAGTCTTGCAACCATGTTTAAAAAGATAAAGTTTTTTACCCATGAGAACTTGGGTTTTGGCCCCATCCACCTGCCTCCTGAAGAAATGCACACTACAGCTTACTGGATATCCATTCCCGAAAACACAGGTGGCCTTTCGATTGAAGAGATAAAGTCGGGGCTATTGGGGCTTTGCAATGTGATGGTAAACATAGCACCGCTGTATTTAATGTGTGACCCAAAAGATATTCGCGGAGTTGTGCAAATCAAATCACCCTTTACCCAAAAGCCAACCATCTTTATCTACGACAACTTTCCTGGCGGCGTGGGTTTTGCCGAGAAGCTCTACACAATGGAAGACCAATTATTAAAAGCTGCACGCCAAGTCATATTGGAATGCGACTGTGAAGATGGCTGCCCATCCTGTGTTGGACCCCATGAAGAAGTGGGCCATGGCAGCAAAGACTTCGCTCTGAAAATTATTAAAGGGGTGCTTTCCGATTGAAGCTTTCGGAAAAGTTGAGGGCCTTTTTGTCAACAAAGCCTAAGGAAAAAAAGGATGAGAAAAATCTAACAACAAATTTTCACAAATCATTAGGGGATATACTTGGGACGATAGAGATATCTACACCCTTCGGTGAGCACCTTTTGGTAGAGAGGTCCTATCCCGACTCCCATATCCATGGGAACGTTCAGCTGAATTTGATTTACAATATTTCCGGGGAAATAATTAAGCTCATTGCCAAATGCCCGGATTACGAGGACTTGGATTTTAGGCGAGCAGTATTCATCGATACGGAGACTACCGGCCTTGCCGGAGGCAGCGGCACTTTAGCTTTTTTAATAGGTGTAGGATTTTTTGAAGGCGATAGTTTTAAGGTCTTACAGTATTTTATAAGCGACTACGATAAAGAGGCGGCTGCCCTTTACAGCTTAAGTAACCTTCTGAAAAAATTTGACAGTCTAGTAACCTTTAACGGCAAATCCTACGATATACCATTGCTGGAAGCCCGGTACATGATAAGCCGCATGGAAAGCCCCTTTAACAAAACTTTTCACCTCGACCTCTTGTCCGCGGCAAGAAGGCTGTATAAGGAACGCTTGGAGAGTGTAAGCTTATCATCTCTGGAGCAAAATCTCCTTTCCCTTAAACGGGAAGGTGACATACCCAGCTATGAAATCCCATCTGTATATTTTAGATTTTTAAGGGACAGCAATCCTTACCCCCTAAAACCCGTGTTTTACCACAACCGAATGGATATCTTATCTATGGTTACCC
The DNA here is from genome assembly GCA_001512695.1 of Tepidanaerobacter sp. DTU063. GTDB lineage: Bacteria > Bacillota > Thermosediminibacteria > Thermosediminibacterales > Tepidanaerobacteraceae > DTU063. The sequence continues at coordinate 124,502 of LFSJ01000039.1, forward strand.
TTACAATAAGCATGGCCAATGCCTTTAAAGAGCCGTTAGATACTACAAGCTGTAAAAATCAAGACTACTACTGTTTGGGCAGGGTTTTTGAAGACATGGGGATGGTCGAGGAAAGTATAGAGTGCTACAAAAGAGCCCTGCAGGTACAGGGAGTCAGGGAAAAGACCCACGCCCAGCTATCGCTGCTGTACAAGCGATTGGGGCGCTGGCAGGAGGCTGAAAGACTTTGGATGGCCATGGTAGAGGCCAATATTCGGCCCGACTTTGCACTGGTAGAACTTGCCAAATACTATGAACACAGGCTCAAAGATTATAACAGGGCAGCAAAGGCAGCTCAAATGGCATTGGAAAATGTGTATAAAAAGAATAGCCTTGTGGGATATACATTAAAAGATGAAATTGTAGAGCTTAAAAAGCGCCTTGAACGGATAAAATGCAAGCAAAAAAAGTATGAAACTAGGTCCCTTGAGGACCATTGTTTTCCTCGACAAGAAAGCTTACACATAAATTAATATTATGAGGAGGAGATTTTTTATGAAAGATGCATTGAAGATGGCGGCACAATTCATGGCCCTATCAGCCAGGACGGCTCCCAAAACTGCGGGAAAAGACTACATAGAAATTAAGGTCATTGACGATGAAGCAGAGCTTGCGAGACTCGGAGAAGAAATGGCTGCCTACGGCGAAGAACGCGGCAAGAGGAACTACGATAGGGACGGCAGAGGTGTTGCAAGCTGCGGGGCAGTTCTCCTTGTGGCTATAAAAGATGCCAAGACTTCCGGTTTAAACTGCGGAGCCTGCGGATTCGACAAATGTGAAGAACTGACTAAACCCAGAGAAGGCATTGAATTTGCAGGTCCCTTCTGTGCGTGGAGGTTGGTGGACTTAGGCATTGCAGTAGGTTCTGCTGTTAAGACTGCCAGCATGCTCAATGTGGACAACAGAATCATGTATCGAATCGGCGTGGTAGCGCGGAAAATGAAGCTCATCGAAGGCGATGTGGTGCTGGGTATTCCCCTTTCAGCAACAGGTAAAAACATCTTTTTCGATAGACCGGTATAAATTGAAGATGTATCCAAAACCGGGTAGGCAAAAAACCTTACCCGGTTTTTATTTTTTTGTATCAAGTTTACACAAAAATAACAATACTTAACAGTTCCTTAACATGGCTATAAACACTGCCTTTTATAATATAAGACAAATAAATTATTTAGGAGGAAAAAACATGTAAAGGAAACATGCAAAACTCTTTTTTGGCAAGGCAATTGGAAAGAATAGGTGACCACAGCACCAATATAGGTGAAATGGTTATTTATCTAGTGACAGGTAAAAGAATAAAGTTGAATGATTAGCCTTAAGGCATCCAGTTTAACGCTGTGGCCTTTTTTGTCATTATACTGGAAACCTTTATGAAAATATTATAAAATAAGTTAGGATACAATAGAAGGAGGTCATAGAATGAAGTTTTTCTTGGACACTGCGAATGTTGATGAGATTCGTGAAGCAGCTGCTACAGGTATAATATCTGGTGTTACAACAAATCCTACTCTGATAGCCAAAGAAGGCCGTGATTTCAAAGAAACCATTTTAGAAATTGCATCGATAGTAAATGGTCCTATTAGTGCGGAAGTTATAAGTCTTGATGTTCGTGGAATGGTCAAAGAAGCTGAAGAGATCGCATCCTGGCACCCCAACATAGTGATAAAAGTGCCGATTACATGGGAAGGCCTTAAAGCAGTAAACGAGCTGAGTAAAAAGAACATCAAGACAAATGTGACCCTTGTATTCAATCCAAATCAGGCGCTGGCTGCGGCAAGGGCAGGAGCAACTTATGTTAGCCCTTTCATCGGCCGTTTTACAGATATAACTCAAGATGGAATTCAACTTGTTTCAAACATTGCCGATATATTTCACCTACATGACATTTCAACGGAAATCATAGCTGCAAGCATCAGAACGCCAATGGACGTCTATGAAGCAGCAAGGGCAGGTGCCGATATTGCTACCTTACCGTATAAAGTTTTACAACAGATGTTAAAGCATCCTCTCACCGATATTGGCATTGAAAGATTCTTAAAGGACTGGGAGACTGTTCCGAAAAACAATATGGCTTTGTAAAGTTAACATGAAAGAATAGCACCCGAAAATGGCCAATAGCTTCATGCCAC
>LFSJ01000158.1 GCA_001512695.1 Tepidanaerobacter sp. DTU063
GACCTGTCGGGGGTGGGCCATGACCTTACGCAAAGCATCAGAAAAATCGTGGAAGAAAACTCGGACATAAAGGGCAAAAACATCATGATCACCGCATCACATACACATTCGGGACCAGCCGCCTCTAGAATGGAAGGCAACTATAGTTGGATGAATATAAAAGGGTCGGAGATAGATGAGGCATATTATACACTGCTCAGAGAAAATATAGCTAGGGCCATACTGTGGGCCAACAATGAGCTCGAAGAGGTTGCGATTGGAACGGGCAAGGGTTCCTTGGTCGGCCTTGGTTCGAACCGCCAGGATCCGAATAAGCCCTTTGACCATGAAGTCAATGTATTGCGCGTTGACAGCAAGAGGGGCGATCAACCCATTGCCGTAATTGTCAACTACCCCTGCCACCCTACTGTACTGTCGGCAGAGAACTATCTTATTTCGGGGGATTTTCCATCATACATGGCAAAAGGGATTTCAAGGTTTTTCCCGGGATGTGAAGCCATGTTTATGCAGGGTGCTGCGGGAGACATCAGCACTCGACACAATCGAAGGGAATCTACTTTTAAAGAAGCTAAGCGAATGGGCGAAATGCTTGCAGGAGAAGTGATAAAAGTTATGAATCAGATGTGCATGACCGATGAAATAGACTTGACATCTTTCCTTCTTCCCTTGCAAATACCGGTTAGAGAATTCGAAGCTGATGAAGTGTGCGTTAAAAAGATAGAGGATGCCAAAAAGGCTCTGCGCAGACTACAGGAAGAAGGTGCACCGGAAAATATAGTGAGAACCGCCATTGTGAACCTGCAGGGCGCAGAAAGATACTACGTCTTAAAACAGAGTCTAAACTTTAGAGAATTCAATACTGAAATGCAGCTGTTCAAGTTGGGCAAGACCGCCATTGTAGCCGTTCCGGCAGAATTGTTTAATAAAATAGGCCAAGAAATCAAAAGCTTGAGCGGCAAATACAATGTTATAGTTGCGGGTTATGCCAATGACTATGTTGGATACGTCTTAGATGCGGAAAGCTACGGGGAAGACAGCTATGAGGCTGGAGTAAGCATGGTTCATAAAGATGCCGAAAAAATAATCGTAAATACGGCCAAGGAACTCATTTCAATGATCAGGTAAGTCATTATAGGGATTCCCTTTGCGAGGAGTGTTAATAAATGCTGGAAAAGCTAAAAAATGGCCTGATAGTTTCTTGCCAAGCACATGAAAGCGAACCGATGCACGGCTCCATTTTTATGGCAGCCATGGCTAAAGCTGCTGAGATGGCAGGTGCCGTGGGAATAAGGGCCAATGGGCCAGAGAATATTCGGGCAATTAGGGCAGCGGTAAAATTGCCCATTATTGGGATATATAAGATTAGAAATCCTTTATATTCCGTGTATATTACCCCTACGGTGGAAGCGGCAATAGCAATAAAGGAAGCAGGAGCGGATATAATTGCCATAGACTGTACCTTTAATGAGCGAGAAAGCGGGCTCACTGCGGCTGAAATGATAAGAGCCACCAAACGAATAACGGGTCTGCCCGTAATGGCTGATATTTCTACCTGTGAAGAAGGTATTGCTGCCGAGGAGGCAGGGGCGGATTTGGTGGCTACCACATTAGCAAAAGCTAAAAAGACAGATGAGTCCTATGATGACGAACAGGGTGGATACAAGCCTATTGTAGAACACGCCCCACCATCGCTGGATTTGATAAGTGAACTTTGCTGCAATGTCAGGCTGCCGATAATTGCCGAGGGGAGATTCTGGGAACCCGAACAAGTGGTAGAAGCTTTAAAAAGAGGTGCACATGCTGTGGTAGTAGGGACTGCCATAACTCGACCGTCGGAAATTACACACAGGTTTGTCAGGGCAATAAACAAATATATAAATGATATTCAATAAATACTCGCCGTTATTCAGTCATCGATGCGAGTCTACTGTTCTGCAACGCTTATCACGACGAGGAGGAGTTTAATGGTTGGCATAGTTATAGCAAGTCATGGTCCACTGGCTTCATGTATGATGAAGTCGGCCGAATTGATCTGCGGTAGCAATTCTCAAATTGCCGCGGTGTCTTTGACCCTGGAAATGAGCCTTGAGGAATTTCACAAAAAACTCATTTCAGCCGTAAAACAAGTTGATTGTGGAGAAGGCGTCCTCGTTCTGGCAGACATTCCCGGAGGAAGCCCGAGCAATATTTCTTTGCAGGAAAGTGCTAAAGCTGAAAATGTAGAAGTTGTTTCGGGCTTTAACCTGGGCATGTTACTGGAAATCTTGATTAATAGGGAAGGCAAAAACCCAATGGAATTGGCCCAATTCGCATGTGAAGCAGGTAAGAAAAGCATAGAATTTCTATCAAAAAAGCTAAAAGATATGACTGCAGGATAAAATCCTTTCGCGTTGTGTCAGCCTTTTTTTTCAAAACTATATTGAAGGAGAGAGGTCAATAGGATGTCTGTACCTGAGAGATATTTTGATTTTGTCATTTCTCTAATGGAAGAGATTAAAAATACCCAAAAGGAGAATATCATAAAGGCCGCGGAACTCGTTGCTGACTCGGTTATGAAGGGCGGGAGGTTTTATGTTTTTGGCACGGGACATTCACACATGGTAGCCGAGGAAATATATTTGCGGGCTGGCGGTGCAGCTTTCGTCAAGGCAATACTCGAGCCTTCTTTGATGCTCCATGAAATGCCAAATAAGAGCACCTATCTTGAAAGGCTGGAAGGATATGCTGAAGTCTTGCTAAGGCTGCATAAGGTTGACGAAAAGGATACTTTAATGGTGGTGTCTAATTCCGGCAGGAATGCCATACCGGTAGAAATGGCCCTGGGTGCCAAAAAACTGGGGGCAAGTGTAATAGCCCTGACATCTTTAAAGCACTCTAGCCTGGTCACATCGCGCCATAAGAGCGGAAAGAAGCTGTATGAAATAGCCGATGTGACAATTGACAACTGCGGGGAAATGGGAGATGCAGTTTTTCACATAGATGGTCTCAAAACGGCTACAGGTCCGACGTCGGATTCTACGGGAACCGCCATAGCCCAGGCCCTCATTGCCACTACTTTAGACATCCTGGTAAAGCGGGGCTACGAATCCCCCGTTTTTGTAAGTTCCAATGTAGATGGTGCAGATGAAATAAATGATCGTTTATTTGACAAGTACTACGGCTTTATAAAATAAGAGGTGATTTGATGAAGGGAATTATATTAGCCCAGGGCTTAGGCAAAAAAATGTGGCCTTACAGTGACCACTGGCAAAAATGTGCCTTACCCGTTGGCAATAAAGGCAATATTTTGCGGCTGACGGATATTCTTGAAACCTTAGGAGTAGAAAAAATAAAAATAGTCATAGCTTACAAATCGGCTCAGGTGAAATACCTGCTCAAAGATAAAAACCTAGAATACATTGAAGCACCTATAAACGGCACTGCTGATGCCCTCCTTGCCGCTATAGAGGAGCAGGAAGCTAGTATTGTAGTATACGGCGATATTATAGTGGATAAAGAAGACATAAGCCGATGTGTAGATAAATTTAACGACACAAAATGTCCGGTAATGCTTTACAAACCCCTTGACGGCGGCGAACAGTCAATTGACTGGATATGCTGCAATGTGGCCGAAGACACAGTTTTGTCTTTATACGGTCATCCAAGGCCCCATTATGTCAATGCCAGGGTCGGAGGTGTTTTTGTACTTGATAAGAGAGTAATTCCATACCTTAAGGCAAATCCCGGTTACATGAAAAACGTGCCCGTGGGAGGCATGCCTCCCGAACAAAAGGAATTAGAGCAAAGTCTACAGATGATGATAGAAGACGGCGAAAAAATATTGGGCGTAAAAGCCCGGTACTTTCTCATTGATCTGGATAAACCCTGGCACCTAATGGATGCCAACAAGGCAATCATTGAAAGGGATGTGGCAGGGCTTGCCGAAGATGACATACATCCAAGTGCTAAGGTTCACCCATCGGCGATCATCGAAGGTAAAATAAGAATCGGCGAAAACAGCTATATTGGTAAAAATGTCATCATAAAGGGAAATGTAATTATAGGAAACAACACAAGCATCGACTATGGAGCAATTATTGAAGGCAACGTAATCGTAGGAAACAACACGGCAATTAACGATTACTGCAAAATTGCATCATATACTACCATCGGCGACTGGAACCGCATAGGATACAATGCGGAGGTCCAGGGAATAACCTTTGAAGGAGTAAGCATAACCCATGGCTGTGAGATATACGGGGTAGTCGGCCAGCGCACCGATATTGCAGCAGGCTGCCTGGTAGGGGTGCTGAGATTTGACGATGGGTTTAGCACACCCAGGATCAAAGGAAGAAGGGAATTGGGCAATCCCCATACAAACGCGGTTTTTCTCGGGGACCATTCCAGGACGGGTGTAGGCAACATCTTCTTCCCCGGGGTCAGGGTGGGCAAAAACTGCGCAATAGGGCCCGGGGCCATAGTTTCCGAAGATATCCCTTCCGGCAGTCTTGTAATAGTAAGGCAAAGCCAGGAGATAAAGCCTTGGGGTCCGAATCGGTACGGCTGGTAAGGATTTTGAAGTCGATGCTGCGGCATCGATTATTTTTATTCTGAACATAACAGGGTTCTTGCTGCCCAACAGAATCTTAAGTAGAACCATCGCTTGGCCTTATTTAGTGAAAGGCTGCACTACCCTTGCCTTTTTATCTACTTGCGGCGCTTGACCCGGCCACATATCCTGAAGACCAGGCCCATTGGAGGTTGAAGCCCCCGCAGGCGCCGTCTATGTCCACGATTTCACCGCAGAAGTACAGGCCCTTAACCAGGGCAGATTCCATGGTAAAGGGGTCTATCTGGTCAGTATCAACGCCCCCTGCGGTGACTTGGGCACTTGGCCAGGACTTGGTTCCCCTTATCTTAAAGCTCCAGTCGGTAAGTATATTGACGATCTTTCTCCTATCCTTGGCCGATAGCTCCCTAACCGGCATTTTTATGTTTTCAATACCCGACTCCTTTAACAGGACGGGTATGAGCCGCTTGTTGACAAATCCCACCAGGCTAAAATCCAGGCTTCTCTCAGGCATATGCTTAATGCGCTTTTCCAAAAATCCATCAAGTTCCTTTCGACCCATATCATCTATGATGGAAATCTTCAAAATGGCCTCTTTTTTCTCCTGGAGCAATTCCCCGGCCTTTCGGCTAATTTGCAGGATCGGGGGTCCCGACACGCCGTAATTGGCAAAGAGGATATCCCCCCTGTCCCTGGCCAGCGCCTTTCCGCCGGACAGGACCTCGGCAGTGCCCACAAATTTGACTCCGTCTATCTGCTTGAAAAAGTTGCCTTCAAGCTTGAGCTGGACCAGGGCCGGGAAAATATCGACGATCTTGTGCCCTAGTTTCCTGGCCAAATCGTATCCGTTGCCGTCAGAACCTGTCGAAGGCATGGCCTTGCCGCCGCAGGCCAGGATGACCCTGTCGGCTTCGAGGCTCCTCCCATCTTCCAGCTGAAGGCGAAAACCCTTCTTTGTTTTCTTCACATCTTTTACGAAGGCCTCGCAGATGACATTCACACCGGTTTTCTCCAGTTCGTACCGCAGCAGGTCAAGGACGCTGGAAGCCTGGCCCGACATGGGAAAGACCTTTCCGCCTTCTTCAACGCGGGGAGCGATTCCCAACTTTTCAAAAAAGCCGATGGTCTTTGACACATCAAAGGCCGAAAGGGCACCGTATACGAAGTCTGGATTTTTGCCGTGGTAGCAGTTCGCGCTTAGATTGACATTGGTGTAGTTGCAGCGCCCGTTGCCGGTGGCCAGTATTTTCTTCCCCACCCTCGGATTCCGCTCCAGGATGGTCACATCGGCGCCCTTATAGCGGGCCGCAAGGGCGGCCATCATACCGGAGGCCCCGCCGCCTATCACAAAGACTTTCAAAGGCCTTATATCGGACATTTATATCTCTCCTATGTCTTTCGTTATACTTTCCAGCCAAACTGGATTATTCAGTAAGTCGCAAGCTAAGCGTGTAAAAACCCTTTGCTACTATAAAGCTATCATACCAAAAAACCTGCCTAATGTATACTTGCCGATCTCATACTGTATGTGATGCCTCGGGCTGTCTAAATAGTTAAGCTGCCCTTTTATTGTCTTAGATCCTGAATTCGAGATTTGCCAGTTGTTACTTAAAGTTTTCATGGCATATGTGCTTTTGCTTGGTGTTTATAAAATGCCATAGTCAAGGACCTATAAACCTTTAATCCTACAAAAAGTGATAATATTTAGCGGCCTCCAATAATATATTAAAACAACCGGGATTGTAAGCCTTGTCAGGCTTTGTTGGTCTAGCACAAAAATAGACTGCGGTGCTGCAAATGAATGCCGCAGATTACTTTGTAACGGAGGGGTGCTTATGGAAAATCAGGGCAAGACCAGCTTTACCTTGCTGGCCATCTCCAAGCTGTACAACACCAGGGTCAATCTGGTTGGCATCGATGAAAACCACCGCTGGATAAGGCCCATGCCTGTATATCAATCGGATATCTTTGCCCAGGAAGAAAAGATTTTCGAGGTATTCGGGGTTACCGAACTGGTACTCAACGATTGGTGGGGCACGGCACCCAGGCCCGAAGACCGATTCTTCGTGAGAAACCCGCAGGTATTGCCCCGGCTGGTAAAAGTGTTGGATGAAACGGAAAGGGTGAAACTCCTGAGATCCCTGGTGGACGACTCCGTCGATTCCATTTTCAGCCGCGGCAGGACCCTGGGCCTCATAAAGGCAGTGGTAAAGGATCTGAACTTCAGGCGAAACCCCTATAACCCCCTGGAATACGAGGCCCGCATGGTTTTTGAGGATATATTGGGCAACTTAAACTACAACTGGATGGTAACTGACTTCATGTGGCACAAGAGCTTTCAGGATTTTATCCGGGAAAATCCCGGCAAGCTTTCAAGCCGTCTGAAGGAGTTGCGGCAGCTGCTAAATACGAGAGAGAGCTACTTCGTCATAGGCCTCACCAGGATTTTCCTGGAATATCCGGGCCCCTACGGTGGATGCTGGCCCCAGGTCCTCGGGATCATAAACCTCTAAAGTTATTAAATAATGTCACTTACTAGAGCCCTCCCCGTTTAACATCTTCAGCTTGCCTTACATACATAAAGCCCTTATAATAAAGGTACAGAAATATCAAAATATATTAAGTATTGTCACTATCCCTTGATGACATTACTTAATATATTCAAAAAAATTGTGGGGAGGTTAGTATTATGAGAGCTCAGATTCAGGCTTTCGGAAGGTTTTTAAGCGGCATGGTTATGCCCAACATCGGTGCCTTTATTGCTTGGGGACTCATTACGGCATTTTTCATTCCTACCGGCTGGACACCTAACGAGCACCTGGGAACCCTAGTTGGCCCAATGATTACCTATCTTCTCCCCCTGCTCATCGGGTACACCGGCGGAAAGATGGTTCACGACACCCGGGGCGGGGTAGTGGGAGCAGTAGCTACGATGGGAGTTATAGTCGGTTCCGACATACCCATGTTCTTAGGTGCAATGGTGATGGGACCTTTGGGCGGTTATGTCATCAAAAAGTTCGACGAGGCGGTGCAGGACAAAATACCCGCCGGCTTTGAGATGCTCATCAACAACTTTTCTGCAGGAATCATAGGCATGCTGATCACCTTACTGGCTTACGTGGTTATAGGCCCCGTGGTCCTTGGCTTAAACAGGGTCTTAGCCGCAGCGGTGGAAGCCATAGTAAATGCGGGCCTCCTGCCCCTGGCATCTATCTTCATAGAACCGGCCAAGATACTGTTTTTAAATAACGCCATAAACCACGGCATATTGGGCCCCCTGGGCGTGGAGCAGGTAACGCAAATGGGCAAATCCATCTTCTTCCTGCTGGAGACAAATCCCGGTCCCGGCCTGGGCGTGCTTTTAGCATACTGGCTGGTGGGCAAGGGAATGGCCAAGGAGTCGGCGCCCGGTGCCATAATAATTCACTTTTTCGGCGGAATCCACGAGATCTACTTCCCCTACGTATTGATGAACCCCATACTGTTGCTGGCGGTAATCCTTGGCGGCGGGGCAGGCGTCTTTACCTTCGTGCTCCTGGGAGCGGGCCTTGTGGCAACTCCCTCGCCGGGCAGCATCTTTGCGGAACTGGCCATGACCCCGAAGGGCGGCTACTTCCCGGTGCTGGCAGGCATAGGCATATCTGCCGTAGTCTCATTCCTGGTGTCATCCCTGCTCCTGAAGCGCTTCGGCAGCTTTGAAGATGAGGGCATCCAAGATGCCCAACTGAGAGTGGATGAGCTCAAAGGCAGGAAGGCCTACAGCGCCATCTCCAAGGAGCAGGCCGTAAAGAAAATAGTCTTTGCCTGTGACGGGGGCATGGGCTCTTCTGCCATGGGCGCTTCCGTCCTCAGGAGGAAGATAAGGGAAGCCGGCCTTGACATTCAGGTCATCAACACGGCAATCAACGAAATACCCGGGGATGCTGATATAGTCATAGCCCACAGGGAGCTATCGGAAAGGGTTCGGGCCGCGTCGCCCGACTCCGAGCACATCTTCATAGAGGCCTTTGTGAACAACCCCATATACGATGAAATTGTAGAAAACTTGAAAAAGTGAGCAAATAATGGATAATAAGAGTAACAGCTTAGCTGTTACTCTACTTTTTTCGGGAGAAGGGATGGCCGTGGACTTTACTGATAGAGAGATTAAAATGCTAAGTATCCTGCTGGAAGGACCCAGCACCGCCGGGGAACTGGCAAGGCGCCTTGCTGTCAGCCGCCGGACCGTGCTCAGGGACAGCTCCTCCGTTTCCCGGAAGCTAAAGGCCTTTGGGCTTAGTCTTGAGAGCAAGGCCGGTGTGGGCATGTCACTCATGGGAGAGCGGCAAAACATCGAGAGGCTCAGGGAAAAGCTGGCATCGCATTATGTGGCCCCAAGGCTTTCCCCGAAAGAGCGGCAGCAGCTCATAATGCTCTCCCTGCTGGAGCACAAGGAGCCCCAAAAGCTCTTGAGCTTTGCCCTGCAGTACCAGGTAACCGAGGCTACAGTTAGCTATGACCTGGACGCCTGTGAACACATTTTCTCAAAGTACGGCCTGAAACTCATGCGCCGTCCGGGGGTGGGCGTGTGGGTGGAAGGGCCCGAAAAGGGCATACGGCAGCTGGTAACGGACCTTTTTTACAAAAACTTCGATGAAGGCCAGCTCATCAGCATCTTAAAGGACAAACTCCCGGCAAAACAAGATCAAGCAAGCGCTGCCTTTAGCATTTCCGATGAGGTCAAAAATCGGCTGCTAAAACTGGTGGATGCGAAGCTGATTGAGGATATAGAGGGGGCCCTTGGGGAAATCCTGGCTGAGCTGCAGTTTCCCCTGGCCGACAGCGCCTACATTGGCCTGATGGTTCACATAGCCCTGGCCATGGAGCGCCTGAGGAGCGGCGAGTCTATAAGCATGGAGGCAAGCATCCTCTCAACCCTCAAAGGCAGCGAGGAGTTTAAGCTGGCCGAAAAACTGGGAAACAGCTTGGAAAAAACTTTCGGCGTGAGAATCCCTGAAGAGGAGATGGGCTACATCACCATGCACCTCTTAGGGGCCAAGCTTCGCAGCTCCCACCTGGCAAACGAGTTTTTCGCTCTGGACAATTTCGAGGTGGCCCGGATGGCCCGCGATATCCTGGTCCGTGCGGAAAAGCAGCTTGGTGAAGACTTGTCAGGGGACATAGTCGCCCTGGAAGGCCTGATCCTACATCTAAAACCGGCCATATCAAGGCTGAAACTCGGCATGGACATCAGGAATCCTCTGCTTTCCCAGCTAAAAGAGGAGTACGGGGAGCTGATGGAAGTAGCTGCCGGCTCCGTAAGGAGCCTGGAGGAAAAGTACGGCCTGACAATTCCGGAATCGGAAATAGGCTACATAGCCCTTCACATAGGAGCTGCCCTAGAGCGGAAGCGCTACAACAAGCTTCCCGTGATACTGGCCTGTGC
>LFSJ01000012.1 GCA_001512695.1 Tepidanaerobacter sp. DTU063
TATCAGGGAGTTAAATTAAATATATATCCGCCCCTTATATTTTTAGGCGTTGGGGCCATGACCGATTTTGGTCCATTAATTGCAAACCCTAGGAGCCTACTTTTGGGCGCAGCTGCTCAGTTTGGTATTTTTACTAGTTTTTTAGGAGCAAGCTTGTTGGGATTTAACTTTAAAGAGGCAGCTTCAATAGGCATAATAGGAGGTGCAGATGGCCCTACAGCTATATTTTTATCAAGTCAATTGGCTCCACATCTTTTGGGAGCCATAGCGGTATCTGCTTATTCATACATGGCGCTTGTACCTATAATTCAACCTCCAATAATGCGAGCACTTACAACTAAAAAAGAACGACAGGTAACCATGGAACAATTGCGACCGGTATCTAAGACGGAAAAAATAATTTTTCCTATAATAGTAACGGTGCTTGCAAGTTTCTTAGTGCCAGATGCTACCGCATTGATTGGTTGCCTTATGTTAGGTAATCTTTTTAGGGAATGTGGGGTTGTAGACAGGTTATCCAAAACAGCTCAAAATGAACTCATTAATATAGTAACCATAATGCTAGGAACAACGGTTGGAGCGACTGCCAGCGCAGAGAACTTCCTGCAATGGGGAACCATTAAAATACTAATATTGGGTCTTGCGGCTTTTGCCGTCGGAACAGCTACCGGAGTTTTGTTTGGTAAAATAATGTACGTTTTAACCAAAGGCAAAGTAAACCCCTTAATAGGTTCTGCCGGTGTCTCGGCAGTGCCAATGGCAGCTAGAGTATCTCAAGTAGTAGCCCAAGAAGAAAAACCCGGCAACTTTATTCTTATGCATGCTATGGGACCTAATGTAGCAGGAGTAATAGGCTCTGCCATAGTAGCAGGTATGTTGCTGTCTATGTATGGCGGCTAAACAAAGCTTATTTTATCTAATGATGTGTTGTTCCCAATGCAATAACTTATTTGGAAAGGAGAATGAAATTGCAGCATAGAAAAGTAGGAATAACTGATACAATTTTACGTGATGCCCACCAGTCACTTATAGCTACGCGAATGAAAACAGATGAGATGCTACCTATTGCTGAAAAGCTCGATAAAGTCGGTTACCACTCGCTGGAAATGTGGGGTGGCGCTACCTTTGA
>LFSJ01000212.1 GCA_001512695.1 Tepidanaerobacter sp. DTU063
GCTTCGATCGGAGGAGCAATCAGGTATGCCAAAGGCTGTCCTTCAGGAATATTGCTCATTTCCGATAGGTACGATCCGGTCCTAGATATGCACTGGGCATAGAAGGCAATCTGGCCCTCTTCGTCGGCAGCCCAGAAAAAGGCGTCATTTTCTGCAAAGTCTATGGCCGCATTGATGCCGCTCTTTACCTCAGCAGGGTTGGGGCCGGCAAGGATGCCTATGAATTCACCAGAAAGGGGCCCTGAGGCGTGAGCAGCTCCAGCGTAGAAGGATTTTGCGTATACCACTTCCACATCGGCTTTTTTGGTAGCCTCGTCAATGGCTGTGTACCCAACGTCATCGATGTCCATGGTGAGCATGCCGATGCTGCGATGTTCGGGCTTCAAGTTGAGTTCCTTTTTTAAGTAATCATTGACATTGGGAATCAGTTTTACAGCCAGCACTTTCGCTTTGATAGGTTTGAATCCATACATTATGCTGAACCTCCCTTTACACGTTTAATTTCAGGCCACTGGCCTTGGCATCATAGATTTTCTTTGCGATACTCGCCACGTGGGCTCCGGCCTCTACCGCCGGCAGGCCTCCGTCGTGAATGTTGGAAACCAGGGTCCTGTCGGACTCGATGGTGTCTTTGTTGGGCTTGTAGCACATGTAGGCGCTCATGCTCTTGGCCGTTACCAGGCCCGGCCTTTCTCCGATGAGCTCGACAAGCACGGTGGGCTCGAGCAACTCGCCGATATCATCCATGACCGCAACTCTTCCGTACTTTACGAAGAAGGGTTTGCCCATCTTGAGGCCGTAGTTTTTAATTGCCTGCTCGAAGGCGGGGATAAAGTCCCGGGCATTTGCTTCGATGGCCGTAGAGCTCAGCCCGTCAGCCACCACCAGCTGCACATCGGGAGACTTGGGGCACTCCTGGAGGATCTTCTCCTTGGCTTCCTCGGACAGCTTCCTTCCCAAGTCGGGCCTGGTCAGGTACTCGTCCTTGTCCTTTACCATGGTTTGAACCGTAAAGAGGCCCAGTTCCTCGATTAGCCCGGGGTCAACTTCTTTTAATACGGCGTCTTTTGCGGCGGCCAGGTCGATTTTGAACCTCAGCCAGGGATCCACTTTAAAGCGGGTACCTGCCCTCCAGATCCCGATGCGGGCAGGGGTGGTGCTCTTTAGTCGCGCAAGACCCTCCGGATCCAGGGGATTCGGTATTTCCGACCACTCGCTCAAATCCCGCGTCCCAAGGTCCGGCAAGAACTCGCCTTCATCGGGGCAATCCGCATCGCACTTGGCTTCTTCGGCGGTGGAAACTGCGGGATTGCCGCCGATTTCTTTTAGATTAAGCTCCTTTATTACGCTTTCCACCAATTCCCGAATGTCCTTTTCCGAAATCATCTTTTCTACCCCCTTATTTCAAGAAAATGGTGGGATCTCCAGCTATGGCTGTCAATTTGCCATCCTTCATAATCCCCATTTCTTCTAGCCATGGCTCAAATTCCGGGCTGGGTCTGAAGCCAAAGACCTGCCTCATAGTGGCCACATCGTGGTAGCTGCCGCACTGGTAGTTGAGCATGATGTCATCGCCCATGGGAACGCCGATGAAGTAGTTGGTACCTGCTACCGCCAGCAGTATGGCCAGGTTCTCGATGTCGTCCTGGTCCGCCTTCATGTGGTTGGTGTAGCAGATGTCAACCCCCATGGAAATGCCGGTCAGCTTGCCCATAAAGTGGTCTTCCAGGCCGGCACGGATGACCTGCTTGCTGTCGTACAGGTACTCGGGGCCTATGAAGCCTACCACGGTGTTGACGATGAGGGGATTGTACCGCTTTGCCAGGCCGTAGCAGCGGGCTTCCAAGGTGACCTGGTCCGCTCCGTGGTGGGCATCCGAGGAGAGTTCTGAACCCTGGCCGGTTTCAAAGTAGAAGTAATTGGGTCCCCGGCAGGTGCTGTGCTTTTTAATTAGCTCGTAGGCTTCGTCCAACATTTCTACCGAGATTCCGAAAGCCTCGTTGCCCTTCTGGCTGCCGGCCAAGCTCTGGAACACGATGCCTACAGGCACCCCTTGCTGAATGCACTTCATCTGTGTGGTGACATGGGCTAAGACCGAGTGCTGGGTGGGAATATTCCATTTGACGATGATATCGTATAGGGTTTGAAGGAGCCTTGCCACGTTTTCCACATCATCGTTTACCGGGTTTATGCCCAAGACGGCGTCCCCAACTCCGTAGCTTAGGCCTTCGTAGGTTTCAGCTACGATGGCATCAATGTCATCGGTGGGATGGTTGGGCTGAAGCCTTGCGGCCAAGGTTCCCGGGAGGCCGATGGTGGTATTGGCATGGGCCACCCTCCTGATTTTGGCTGCACCGGCAACCAGGTCCATATTTGAGCAGAGCTTTGCCACGCCTGCAATCATCTCGCTGGTGAGGCCCTGGCTTACCCAGTCGATATCTTCCCAGGTGGTATTGTCGTCAAAGATGTACTCCTTAAGTTGCCCTACGGTCCAGCTCTTTATCTGCTTGTAGGCGGTTTCATTTACCTGGTCCTGGATGACCCTGGTAACCTCGTCTTCCTCGTAGGGCACCACCGGGTTGTTGCGCAGGTCTTCCAGGCAGAGGTTGGCCAGTACCTGTTTTGCCGCCACCCTTTCCTCGTCGGACCTTGCCGCAATACCGGCCAAAATGTCACCGGACCTTTCGTCATTGGCCTTTGCCAGCACTTCTTTCACATCTTTGAACTTGTAGACATTTCCCCTTACACGGGTTTTTAGAATCATTTCACCTACCCCCTTATTAGCTATTTGAGAAAACTAAGGTCTTGATAACTACAGGT
>LFSJ01000087.1:0-325 GCA_001512695.1 Tepidanaerobacter sp. DTU063
CTAAACGACTGAAGGCTTACAAGGCTGGAGGCCAATGGCGAATCCGGCCGGAGGATTTGCAGCTTTTTCTCAAGAGTTCATAAAGACTGAATTAAGGAGGTTTTGAAATGCTAAAGATTGTCAAATCAAAAAAACCGAATGGGAAAAACTTGAGGCGTTAAAACAAGAGAAAATCAATTCCAAGGCAACCCTAGAAAAACTGCTCGAAGACGCTAGCGAAATGCAGCGAGAGGCCCTGTTGAAAGGTGATGAAGGTAAGCGTCAAGAGGCCCTGGCGATGGTACAATCTTTACAGCAGCAAATTGCAGCAATAGAAAATTTGTAT
>LFSJ01000087.1:346-836 GCA_001512695.1 Tepidanaerobacter sp. DTU063
CTGGATATTTTTTAACTATGTACGTTAGAAAGGAGAATTGCTATGTCAAAACACGATGATAAAGAAAAACTGTTACAAAAGTTTGATGAGCTAATATCCAGCAGCAGGTTGCATCTCAATCTTGCAGAAGGCACAACTATTGATGACATATCAGATGAAGATAAAATAACCATTGTAAAGGAAATTGAAAAATTCAGGGAAAAGCAAGGTGAGAGAAATGAATAAGTTTTTACAATACATACCCGGATTTCGTTCTAATGTCTTATGGAAAAAGGCTACAGCTTCTGTTTATTACCTCTTTTGTTTATTGATGCTGACAGTAGGTTTTGGCGCATTCTTATTTTTTGCCTCTATTCCGTTTGTTGTTTTTTCGCTTGTGGATTTGATTCAGCGAAATAAAAAGGGTATCCCCCTTAAAAGGGCTCTTATCCCTTTTGTACTTTCTTTAGCGATTGCAATAACTGGGCTTTCTATGTCCCCAACTACAGAG
>LFSJ01000087.1:912-2399 GCA_001512695.1 Tepidanaerobacter sp. DTU063
AAGTTCATTTTATTGATGTTGGCCAAGCAGATAGCATACTAATTCAAACCCCAGATGGAAAATCCATGCTTATAGATGCAGGTAACAATGCTGATGGTCAAGCAGTAGTATCATATTTAAAAGGCCAGGGTGTTAGCAAAATAGACATTCTCGTGGGAACTCATCCACATGAGGACCACATCGGTGGAATGGATAATGTTATCAATTCCTTTGAAATAGGGCAAATTTACATGCCCAAGGTAAGCCACACGACTAAAACATACGAAGACGTGTTGACGGCAATAAGCAGGAAAGGATTAAAAATAACTTCTCCTACTCCCGGCTCTACATTCAGTTTAGGCGAAGTTCGATTTACTATTCTAGCTCCCAACAGTTCCACATACGAGGACATGAACGATTACTCAATTGTGCTGAAGATGGAATACGGCAATACTTCTTTCCTTTTTACGGGTGACGCTGAACAAGTTTCAGAAAATGAAATAATTGCCAAGGGGTACAACCTAAAAGCTGATGTGCTTAAAGTAGGGCATCACGGTAGTAGTTCCTCGACCTCTCAGGCTTTCCTCGATAAAGTTAGCCCGAAGTATGCCGTTATAATGGTCGGCAGCGATAATAATTATGGGCATCCGCATAAAGAAACAATGGATAAATTGGAAGCCAAAGGGATACCAGTATATAGAACAGATGAAAATGGAACTATAGTGGCTACAAGTGATGGCAACAATATAACATTTAACACTCAACCAGGATCTTACACAAGCAGAGGAAGTGGTAGTACATCAAGTAACAACGGGGGAACTACTTCTAGTAATTCTAGCTCAAAAACAACAACTAGCGGTTCTGAAAAAACATCTTCTGAATCCTCCACCACAGTCGTAACGCCATCAACACCCAATAAAAATAATGCTGATAGAATAGTATATTGGACCCCCAAGGGTAAATCGTACCATTTTTCAAAGGATTGTCCAACGCTTTCGCGCAGTAAAACGATATTGAGCGGGCCGCTTTCAGAGTGCCCGAAATCCGATCCATGCGATAGATGTACTTATTAGAGGTGGTAACAATGAAGGTTATAATTGATAGATTTGAAGGTGAATACGCCATAGTCGAATTACCGGACAGGTCCACAGTGGATATGCCGAAAAAACTGATCCCACAAGGTGCAAAAGAAGGCGATGTACTCAAGATAGAAGTTGACAAAGATGAAACAGCAAAAAGAAAAGAACGGATAAAGAAGCTTATGGATGAACTTTGGGAGTAATACTTACTACGAGTTATAAAACTCTGATAGTAAACAAGATCATAATATTTTTGAAAAAAGGAGGGGTATATCTGTGAAAGAAGTAAAAAGATTATCAGATGAAGTTTTGCTCTATAAAAGTTGGGGAGAAAGCCCCAGCGGCCATGCGATCGTCAACATAAAAGTGATCCACTGGCCGTCTAAAAGTGATCCACTCGCGCTTGCGTAAGAGTGATCCACTTGGCCG
>LFSJ01000061.1 GCA_001512695.1 Tepidanaerobacter sp. DTU063
TCATCCAGGGCCAGTCTTGCTTTGTTGATGATGAAGTCGTTGAGCTCATCTGTGTCAAGGCCCAGCTCGCTAAAGTCGACCCATGCCAGATAGGTGCCTTCCGGTTTGACGACTTTGATTTGAGGGATTTCATCTTCCATTCCCTTCATCAGTGTCTTAAGATTCCCGTCAAGGTATTCCAGGAATTGATCCAGCCATTCCTCCCCATGGTTATAAGCAGCTTGAAGAGCTACCAAGCCGAATGCATTGTCCCGAAGCAGGTGAACTCGAGTCATGATATTTTTATAAGTTTCATAATGGACCTTGTTAGGTATTATTATAGTTGAAGTTTGAAGGCCGGCCAGGTTAAAAGTCTTACTGGGAGCAGTGCATGTTATGGAGTTTAAGGCAAATTCTTCGGATATTGACGCAAAGGGAATATGCTTTATGCCTGGATACAAAATATCCTGATGTATTTCATCGGATACTATTAACACATGGTTGTCAATACATATTCGCCCAAGTCTTTTCAGTTCCTCTTCGGTCCAGACCCTGCCTACGGGGTTATGAGGGCTGCACAAAAAGAGGAGTTTTACCAACGGGTCCTTAGCCTTTTCCTCCAGGTCTTCAAAATCCATCACATAGCGGCCATTTTTAAAGCGCAGTGGATTGTTGACCACACGGCGCCCATTATCTTCTATAACCTTAAAAAAGGGATAGTAAACCGGCGGTTGCACTATAACTTTGTCTCCCGGATGAGTAAAAGCATTGACTATAAAGCTGAGAGCCGGTACTACACCTGGAGAAAAAATCATCCAATCGGTTTTCACCTTCCAGTTATGCCGCCTTTTCATCCATCTTGCTACGGCTTCAAAATACGAGTCCGGCCTTGAAGTGTACCCATAAATCCCCTGTTTCGCCCTTGCTACTAAAGCATCTATGACGGGTCCGGGACTCAGAAAGTCCATATCCGCCACCCACATGGGAATCAAGTCTTCCCGGCCGAAGATTTTGCCAAGTTCGTCCCATTTTGCAGAATAATTTCTGCTTCTGTCAATTACTTTATCAAATTCATACTTCATCATAGCGCCTCCCCTTAAAATGCAAATTGCATGCATAACTTACTACAATTAATTTCTTTTTATCTTAATAAATTCCTCTTTCTGTTTTCTGCCATTCTGTTCTTTATTACAGCCCACGAGCCCCACGTGATTTTCGCTCACTCGAGCACAGTTTTTTTAACCTGTTGACAAATTTTTTCCATGACAATATAATATATGTATTAATAATGATTCTTACTGACTAAATCAATATTACTTTATTACTACAATAATATAAATTGAGCACTACACCGGAAAAAGGCAAACCTATCGAAAGGTAGGGACGCAAAGCCGCGAGTCTACGGTATGAAAATACTATGACAGTCGGGCTGCCAAGGTTTTTCTGTTTATTTGGCCATGGCAGCAATAACCATGGTTTTAATATTATAATGACAAATATTCTATAATTCCACAAAATATAGTAAAGGCAGGTTGTTTTAATGAACGTGGAACACATTAATCCTTTCATTGAGGCCAGTAAGACGGTCATGAAAACTGTGGCAAATATCGATGTTTCGCTGGGCAGGGTATACCTGAAGACTTCTCCCTATTCCAGTGAAACCTTAGTAGTTGTTGTTGGATTAATGGGTGAACTGCGCGGACAGGTCATATTTAGCATGGACAAAAACGTCGCATTCAAAATTGCTTCAGCAATGATGATGGGAATGTCTATCACTAAACTTGATGAAATGTCAAAAAGCGCTATTGCAGAATCGACAAATATGATTTTGGGCAACGCGGCGACACTCTTTTATAACAGGGGCATAAACATACAAATCACCCCTCCATCCTTAATGATGGGAAACAACATCCAGATATCAACGCCGAACATGAAGATCCTCAGCATACCCCTTATTCTAAGTACCGGTGGTAAAATCGAAATGGACATAGCCCTTGCGGAAGCAGTCTAAAGCAAAAAAAAGCCGGATTTGCATCAAAGTGCAAAACCGGCTTATTTTTTCTACATCATAAAGACAACCGCAATGGTAGTTGACACCGTAAGGCCTGCAATAACCGGCACGAAGTTCTTGCGCACAAGATCCATCACCGGCACGCCCACTATGCCAGCAACTGCAACCAGCGAAGACCATGCGACGATGGTCCCGCCACCCGACCATACAGAACCCATTTGGCCTACAGCACCCAGAACTGCCGCTATCTGCGGATTGCCCCCGGCTATTGCTCCGGCCAAGGTTCCGGTCATGGGTAGTCCAACAAATCCCGAGCCGTCAAGGCCTGCTATCATACCCACGAGCAGTATGCCGAAGGCTGCGAGAAAACCGTTTGACTGTATGGAGCTGGCCAGCATCTGACCTATGTCAAAGAGATAGCCGGGAGCCCCCTCGCCCAATATCCTGGCAGCGGTATTTGAATTGCCAAGGAAGAAGAAACCCGCGATTGGAATAATTGGCCCCATGACTTTGAACGCAAAGACAAAGCCGTCGGATATATAGTCGCAAATTACATCAAAGCCTTCTCCTTTGTGAACTAAAAGGGAAGCAATAATTGTCACCAAGGCTGCCGTTCCTCCGAGAAGGGCTGAAGCGTCTCCGCCTTTAAGCTGGAAGTGAGACATCGCGAAAACTACAAAAGCCATAGCGACTATTAGAATCAAAAGCAAGACACCTGCATATTGTTGCCCTTTTACCTCATTGCACTTATCCTTTGTATCCCCTGTAGCAGCCTGACAGTCTTCGATGGAGAAAGCATTAGTCTCATGTCTCGTCATTAAATATCCTAACACTATTGCGGTTATACCCGTGATTATAGATAGAATACCGCCGTACTGTGTAGCTAAGGCTTCAGAAATACCGGCAGCTTTTGCCGTAAGGCCCGGTGCACCTTGAATGATAACATCTCCCGAAAGGGCCATTCCCTGGCCGGCAAAGGCCAAGGCCATAGCTCCAAGCATCGGAGGAAGACCGGTTTTAACTGCAACCGGCACCAGCAATGCCCCTATCAGCGGCACCGCAGGGGTTGGCCAAAAGAATAGTGAAATTAAATACGTAGAAACAATCAATACCAGGTAGCTGACAAAAGGCGAAACCATCAATTTCTTCAAAGGCTTTACCATGAGTTCGTCAGCACCGGTTATACTGATGGCTTTTAGCATCATTACCATAAGGGCAATGATCAGGAAAATATTGAACAGATCCTGACCCGCCACCAAGCTGGCATTAAAGATGGTCAAAATGCCGTTGATAATGCTTCCGTTAAAATTCCATCCTATCAAAAAAGTGAAGATCATGGATGGAATTACTACGTTGCGGCGAAAGAGCATAGCCACAATGACCGAAAGTATTCCCGCTACATATAGCCAATGAGCTAAAGTCATGATACTCCTCCCCATTTCTCCTCATTTATATCCATGTTTTCCAAAACGTTCCTCATCATTGATGAGTTCCTGGACAACAATTCATATTATAAATGAGCTATTTAAATAATGCAACCGGAAAAAAACACCCGACAGCGCAAGAAATTCCGCTGTCGGGCTAAAAATTAAGCTTTTTTTAAACAAAAAGCCGCATTATGCGGCATTAAGCTAATCAAAACACGGGCTTATTCTTCATAGATAATTGAAAATATCTTTTCTACATCCTTTTTGGCTTTGATAATTTTTTCCTTTGCAACTCTATCGTCAAACAGGTATTTCTCTAACATTTTTCGCGCCTCCACTGAAAATGATTATCGTTATCTATGCTTATTATACAATGATAACCATTTTCAGTCAAGGGGTTTTCAAAAGTTGTTTTACTTGCCTACTTTCTCAATGAAGGCTTTCATGAAAGCCGGCAAATCTTTGGGGGTTCTTGAGGTTATCAGGTTCCCATCCACCACTACTTCTGCATCTACGTACTCGGCACCGGCATTTACTATATCATCTTTAATCGCAAAGAATCCCGTCAACTTTTTCCCCTTCAAATTACAGCAGGATGCCATCATCCACGGCCCATGGCAGATAGCAGCTATCGGCTTGCCCTGGCGGTCCATTTCCTTTACAAATTCAATCATATGTGGATTTCTCCTCATGTGGTCCGGTGAATATCCTCCGGGTATTACGACTCCATCGTAGTCATCTGCCTTGACTTCACTTGCTGCATGGGTGCTCTTTTCGGTGAAAGTGCTTTTTCCGGGATATACTGCGTTTTTCTCCGTGCCTACCAGATGAACCTCATACCCTTCCTCCAGCAAGCGGATATAGGGGTAAATCAATTCTTTTTCATCAAAGAACTTTTCAATGAGTATGGCCACCCGTTTCATCTTTAAACATACCTCCCCTGATAATATTTCTCTTTGAATATATAATTTGACATACTTTGCCTAATTCCTGCAATTTTTAATATTAATTATTATATTACGTATTTTTGTCTGTATATAAAAATAAAAGCCGCGTCGGCGGCAAAATAATCTTGCAATCATATATCTATAATTTACTCAAATTTGTAATCCTCTTCTGCCCTTGCAACCTTTTCTCTTACCAGATTGTCTTCGAATAAATACTTAAACAACATTGTTTTCACCTCCACTGATAATGATTTTCATTCTCTGGTTATATTATATTATGAAAAT
>LFSJ01000074.1:0-2502 GCA_001512695.1 Tepidanaerobacter sp. DTU063
CGGTAGCCGTAACAATCATTTGTGGGCAAGATGAGGGATTCAAGTTCCAGGGCGGCCTGGCCTTCATAATCTACTGTGTCCCTTAGGTTAATTATCGAAGCTACCGCATCAAAAAGCCGCCCCATGCTGGAAGCGAGTGGAGCGTTTACCTTCCTTTCTATCTGATTTATTATGATTTTTACCTGCTCGCCATCCAGCCTCTCAATGTATTTGGAAAACCGGTGCATATTCGGATAGATAAAGCCTAAGGCGGTTCGAAAGGGGTGTTTTACAGCCAGGTCACCACCTGGAAGGGGGACGTATTTTAGGTGGCCAAGCCTTTGGAAATCCTTAAGGTCAGCCAGCAAAAATTCCGCTCCCCAGATTTTTCCGTCACTGCCCAATCCTGTGCCATCATAAGCGATGCCCAAAACTTTTTCCCTTAAACCGTATTCAGCCATGACGGACGCTATATGGGCATGATGATGCTGGACTTTAAGGCAGGGCAGGCCGAGTTCATCGGCATAAAGACTTGAAAGATATGACGGGTGAAGGTCCCTTACTACTAAGCTCGGATTTATGTTATATTTCCTCTTGTATTTTTGAATTTCTTCCTTAAAATAGCAATAAGCCAGGCTGCCGTCCAGGTCGCCTATGTGATGGCTTACATAGGCTTTATTATCATCAAAAAGACAAAAGGTATTTTTATAAAAGGCTCCGCAAGCAAGGACGGGCTTTGATGGGGTATCCAACATAATGGGGGCATTTGCAAATCCTCGACTTCTTCTGACCATCCTAACTCCAGCTGCAGCAAAAAAGCATACGGAGTCATCTATCCTGTTTAAAATGGGTCTGTCATGATGCAAAAAACCATCTGCAACATTCTTTAATCTGCTATGGGCCTCCTCTTCACATATGCAAATGGGTTCATCGCTGATATTCCCGCTGGTTATAACCAGCGGGAAGCCGAGCTTTTCCATTAATGTTTTATGTACCGGCGTATAGGGCAGCATAACTCCTAAAGTGTCAAGGCCCTTTGTGAGACTATATGCTAAAGGGGCACCGCCTTTTCTTCGCTTTAAAAGGACTATCGGTGCAGCTTGACTTTCAAGGATTTGTCGTTCAGAAATGCTGATCTCACAGTACTTTTCCACTTCAGTTGTATTTAACATCATCACAGCCAGAGGCTTGCCATACCTGTGCTTTTTTTGCCTGAGTCTCGATACAGCTGCCTCATTTCGGGCATCTACAGCCAGATGATAACCCCCTATGCCTTTTACGGCAATGATTTTCCCCTGCTTTATCATATCAACTGCTTTGCATATAGCCTCATAATCATGCAAAACTTCATCTTGAGCTTGATAACAAATCAGCGATTGATTTTTTCCATGAACTGCGACTTGAGCCACTGGCCCCACTCCTCAATTCCATCTCCATTTATGGAAGAAACTTCGAAAACACTTACTTTTGGGTTTAAGGTCTTAACACCCTCGTAAAAGGTGTCCCTGTCAAAATCTACATGCTTTATCAAATCGACTTTATTCAATACAATGGCCCCGGCCTTTTCAAAAATGGCCGGATATTTAAAGGGCTTGTCATGGCCTTCCGGCACACTGCATATTGCAAGCTTAAAATCCTCTCCAATATCGTAGGAAGCAGGGCAGATTAAATTGCCCACATTTTCTACAAAGATCACGGCGTTTTCTACGGGGATTTTTTTAAGAGCCAAATCTATCATATTGGCGTTTAAGTGACATCCCCCGCCTGTGTTTACTTGTACTACCGGAATACCGAAACTGGCAACTTTTCTAGAGTCAATATCGGAAGTCACATCCCCTTCTATCACTACAGCTTTAACGTCAAGAACTTCGATGGTTTTTATGATAAAGCTGGTCTTTCCCGCTCCCGGAGACCCGATTATGTTAATCATCATAGCTTGTCTCTTTGCAAGTTCTTCCCTTATCTTGCGCGCTATGTAATTGTTAGCCTCAAGCACATCTTTTAAGACTTTGATTTTCACTATTCCACCTCTATGCTATTAATATAAATGGA
Organism: Tepidanaerobacter sp. DTU063; assembly: GCA_001512695.1. Classification (GTDB taxonomy): domain Bacteria; phylum Bacillota; class Thermosediminibacteria; order Thermosediminibacterales; family Tepidanaerobacteraceae; genus DTU063. The sequence continues at coordinate 2,032 of LFSJ01000074.1, forward strand.
TGCACAGCTTTCAACCAAAGTTCCTCTGCTTTTACATACGGGACATAGGAATGAAAAATCACAACTTTCGTAGATGATCTTACAACTTTCACATCGAAATTTACTTTTTTTGTAGTTGATGGTCAAAGTTGCACCTGCAGCTGGAGTGGCCCGGCTTAAAAGTTCAAAATAGTATTTTATATGTTCCCTTACAATCCCCGATAAATCTCCTATGGTAATGTCTATTTTTATTACTTTGTTATAGCCTTTCTTTGCGAGTTCACATAAAACTAAATCTAGAATATCTGATGTAATCGAAAGTTCATGCAAAAGCTTCACCTGCTTTATCTGCTATTTAAAATACAATCGATATCCTTCTGCACTATCTCTACGAGCCTTTTTAGTGATTTTTTCACCCGGGGCGAGATAAAAAAACCGAATTCACAGGTATCCGGCTCGATACCGTATATGATAATCCTTGACGGCAAACCC
>LFSJ01000074.1:2585-13515 GCA_001512695.1 Tepidanaerobacter sp. DTU063
CTTCGGTCTACCATATCAATGTCACTATCATATGCGCGGTATAGGGTCCCGGGATCATGACCTGCTGTTATCGCATCTATGGCTATCAAGGTCTCTGCTTTCCCTATATCAGTAACATAGTTTAATACAGATGTGCCCATCTCTAAATAACAAACCTCGGGGCGCGGCTCATAGCTTTTACGTAATTCATATAGAGCAACAAGGCCTAGACCGTCATCAGACATCAATAGATTGCCCATGCCGATAATTAAAACTTTGCACAAAAGCCTTGCCTACTTTCTTCTACATAATAAAAGTCATTATTAAATAATTCTTCCACATTTCTGCTAATTTTATCCATAAACGTCCTTAAACGACACGATTCATCAACTTGTTTACAAAATATTGAATAATTGGTATTATATTGTTAAAAGTGGGGCAAAAGACTAAGGGCGCACATTAAAACATAAAAAAGAGGTTTCTTTGTGACACAGCTAATTGGTATCGATGTGGGTTACGGTTTTGTCAAAGTAACTGATGGCCAGGTCGGTTACTCCTTTCCCAGTGTCGTAGGAGAAGGTCATACAAAACCAACTTTTAGCATGAAAATAGGCACTAGCCCCGCAATCGACCAACTTCGAATCGGCATAGGCGACAGGCTCTTTTTTGTTGGAAAATCTGCCATTAAACATTCTAGGTTCGCTTATCGTGACCTTTCCTACACCCGCTCCATAAGTGACGACTTGGAAATACTTTTTTTCAGCGCTTTAAGTCTTTTTATCAAAGATGCCGTAAATGCCTTTAATGTCGTTACCGGTCTCCCAGTTGAACGGATGCACCTGGCAGAAGACTTGATAAAACGAGTGAAGGGTGAACGAACTGTAACCCTTTATAATGGTGCATCTAGCCGCAACACCACCATAAATGTAAATGAGATAGAGGTGGTACCGCAACCTTTGGGGACCTATTGGTCTTCTCTCTCAACATCTGCCATCCCAGCAGACGGACGAATTGGAGTAGTAGATATCGGCTTCAAAACTACTGACTTTGCGACTATAGAGGATTCGGAGTACGTACCCGAAAAAAGTACATCTATACCGGTTGGTTTGGCAACCGCTTATGACGACATTGGTTCAAATCTGATCACCGAATTTGGCATTGAAAAGGAAAGCCATGCCTTGGATGGAATTGTCATCAATCGGAAAATCAATATTTCGGGAGAAACCATCGATATATCCAACATCATTGAAAGTGCATTTGAAAAGTTAGCTACAAACATCCTCGTCGAAATCCATTCCCTATGGAACACATCGGAATTTGATACCCTTTTATTAACCGGTGGTGGCGGACAAGCTTTGAGTTCATATTTGCTTCCTCAATTATCTCATGCAAAACTTGCTTCGGACCCGATAACCGCCAACTGCCGTGGCTATTTAACTTGGGCTAACAGATTGTGGAATCAGGTTTTACCTCAAACTAACGGCACTTTAAAGTTTGACTAGGGTAATGTGGAGTGACTAAATCATGACATTTGACGATGGACTGTTGGCAGAAAATCCACAAGCACCCGGTTTGATAGTGATAAGCGGTACTTTTAACGGCAATATTTACAATGGAAGCATTGTATATGTTACTTCCAACGGTAGTTTTAAAGGGAATATCATTACCAAAAACTTGATTATCGCCGGAAAAGTCACCGGCAGTGTTCAAGTAGAAAACCTGAAAATCTGTGATTCCGGCAAATTGTTTTTTGACAAAATACAATATGACAATTTGTGTATTGAAGAAGGTGGACTGTTAATAGAAGCTCCCGGAAATGTTGAGGTAAAATCTCCCTCGGCAAGATTTAATGTCAGTATTCCAATCTCAAAAGAGACTGGTAAAAAAGAAACAATCGGTTCTGATGAATTACTTCATTTTGATTGCAGTTATTAAATGCTTTTAAGTATAAAGCCGCTCAAGCGGCTTTTTATTTATTTGGCAACCCTCGTTTTTATAGTTTATGATTGCGGCTATACTACAGTATGTTATAATATGAGGTGTAAACAGATTTCCATCAAGTGGAGGTTTGAGCGTTGGAAAACAAATCCCGAGTCCTGGTAACAAATCGAAAAGCTAGACATGATTATCATGTATTGGAAACCTTCGAGGCTGGTATCGCTTTGGTGGGAACGGAGGTTAAATCGCTCCGTGAAGGCAAGGGTAATCTAAAAGACAGTTTTGCGAAAGTTGAAAACGGTGAATTGTTTTTATATAATATGCACATAAGTCCATATGAAAAGGGGAATATCTTCAATAGAGATCCCTTAAGAACGCGCAAATTATTGATGCATAAAAAGCAAATTAACAGACTTGCCGGACGGGTTCAGGAAAAAGGCCTTACTCTCATTCCCCTTAAGGTTTACTTGAATGAGCGAGGCCTTGTAAAGGTAGAACTGGCCCTTGCCAAAGGAAAGGCCATTTATGACAAGCGTGAAGATATTAAGCGACGGGATGCCAAGCGCGAAGTTGAAAAGGCATTTAAGGATTACAATAAGATGTAGTATCTTGCACATATATTAACAGTTAAAGGGGGAAACGTTATCATGCCTACCTTTGATTTCGAATGCAAAAAATGCGGCCATCGTTTTAGCGAATTCGTCAGTATAAAAAACAAAGATAAGGTTACCTGCCCCGAGTGCGGTGGTAGCGTACAGCAGTTATTTACCGGGTTTTTATATATAAGTAAGGGTAGTTCAAGTTCCGGCAGCTCTTCCTGTGGCTCCTGCAGCGGAGGTAGCTGCAGCACTTGCGGATTATGACAGAATTGATGCGCATCTTTAACTCGGGTATTGACATACCGAAAGTAATCCTTTATAATCTATAGTTGCAAACCATAATTTTTCGCTGCGGGATTGTGTAACGGTAGCACCCATGACTCTGGATCATGTTGTCCAGGTTCGAATCCTGGTCCCGCAGCCATATTTATGGCCATATCGTCTAGGGGTTCAGGACGCCGCCCTCTCACGGCGGTAACGGGGGTTCGAATCCCCCTATGGCTACCAAAATCAATGCTTACAAAGATTTTAGATAACTCAAAAAAGGCAATTAGGACGCCGCCCTCCTAAAAAATAGGAGGTTTTTTTATGCAGTTTTTAAGGGCTTGAAGCATTTAAATCAGCTCCCTTTTTATGGATAATTTCAGCAATAAGGGAGGAAAACCAATCGTGAAAACCAAAAAGTAACCCCCTTTTCTCGGGGGTTTTTTTGCATCTTAACATCTTTTTTTATTAAGTGCCTTTGAAAAAAACTAACACCTGGTCACTATGATATTTACACCTGTGTCTAGAATATCTTCAACTACTACCTGCCCCATTGTTATCGGAGCTTTAATCCTTGTCTTTTTTAAGACTTCCATGCAGTCAAAAATTTTGTTTTTTGGCAGGGGTTTGTCACTTCTTACGGAGACTACCGGAAATTGAGCACCATCTGCTTTAACAGTTGTTGTTAAAATTCTTTTAGGATTTAGAAATTCATCGGTAACATACGGTATTCCTCGCTTGCATTCATGCCCTTCTATTCTTTCAATGGTGTCACCTGTGGCAGTTACGGTGATTTCACATCCAACGGGGCATATTAAGCATGTGAAAGTTTTTTGCATCAGCTTTTCACCTCCGCGACGCTGACTATCAGCTCATCACCAAGTTTATCAATTGCATCAGCTTTAATTTTCATCTTTTCCATTTCGCCGGGGTTTATCTTTTGCCTTCTTGCCCGGGCAATTGTTTCTCCTTTTGACGAAATTTCAAGAGTAACGTTCCTAGCTGGTTCTTTCACTCTAAAATACAGGCTTATATCTTGCCTGTCTTCAGTCACTTCTAGTTTCTGGGGCACTATGTATCTTATATACTCACCGGGAATACATTCCGTTACTTTCCTAGGCTTAAATTCCTTTCCAAGGGCGTTAAGTCCTGCATACATGCCGGCTATTTGACTTTCAACGGTGACGTTGTCTGCCAAATCATTTACATGTAATACATTGCCGCATGCATATATGTTTTTGATGCTTGTTTCCATTCGCTGCTTTACTATAGGGCCTAATGTGATAGGGTCCAACTTGACTTGAGCTTTTTTGGATAGCTCATTTTCCGGAATCAAGCCTACTGACAGCAGCAAGGTGTCGCAGTCTATGTCCCATTCCGTGCCTTTTATCGGACATAAATTATCGTCTACCTGGGCCACCGTTACTTTTTCCACTCGGTTCTTACCTTTAATATCCGTAATTGTGTGTTTTAAGAAAAGTGGTATATCAAAATCATCGAGGCACTGAACTTTGTTTCGGGTAAGGCCCGTGAGATAGGGCATTATTTCTACTACCGCCTTAACCTTGGCCCCTTCCAATGTAAGGCGTCTTGCCATAATCATGCCTATATCTCCTGAACCGAGAATGACGAATTCCCTGCCCACCATATAGCCCTGCATATTGATGTATCTTTGCGCGGTACCAGCTGTAAATATCCCTGCAGGCCTAGTTCCAGGGATTGCGATTGCCCCTCGGGTGCGTTCTCGACAGCCCATGGCCAAAACAAGGGACTTGTATCCTATATTACATACTCCCCTTTCCCGGTTTACCGCATATAATCTTTTATCGTCACTGTGTATATCCAGGACCATGGTGTTCAGCAATACATCTATGCCCAGCGGCTTGATTTGCCCAATGAATCTGTAAGCGTACTCGGGTCCCGTCAATTCTTCATTGAATATATGCAATCCAAAGCCCGGATGAATGCATTGCTGAAGTATACCTCCCAAGGCATGGTCTCTTTCCACTATAAGCACTTTTTGTGTACCTACTTTTTTGGCTTCTATTGCTGCAGCAAGCCCTGCAGGGCCGGCTCCGATTATAACTACATCATAATTTGTTTCAAACATAATTAGACCCCCAATCTGTTAGGGCCGGTCAGGATTTCAGACCCTTTTCTGTGCTTTGTTATAGTCTCTGCAGGAACATTTAATTCTCTCGCCAGGATTTCAACAATCCTTGGGCTACAAAAACCTCCCTGGCATCTGCCGGTACCAGGCCTCAAGCGGCGCTTTATAGCATCCAAAGATCGTGCCCCAATAGGCCTTTGTATCGCTTCTATAATTTGCCCTTCCGTTACCGTCTCGCATCGGCAAACTACGTGGCCATAGAAGGGGTTTTGCCTTATCAGTTCATCCTTCTCTTTCCAGGAAAGTTCGTTAAACTTTGTAATTCCGATTCGGTACGGCTCGAAGCTTACTTTTGGCTTTAACTCCAAGCCCTCATCAGCCAGAATATCAACTACATATCCTGCTATAGAAGCAGAAGCGGTAACCCCGGTAGACCTAACCCCGGTAACCCCTATATAACCCTGAACTTCCTCAGAGGCCTCAATTTTGTATCCTTCCGGAGTCTTAGTAGGCCTGAGGCCGCAGTACTGCGTTATGCTGTCCTTTGGAGATGCTGCCGGCAACAAACGCCGCACACTTTCTATAATCTCTTCTAGCCCTTCAGCTGTTACTGCGTAATCCTCTTTATCCTCCAAGTCCTCAGCAGTAGGGCCAATCAGCATATTGCCGTGGACTGTGGGAGATGCAAGTTTCCCCTTTGAATGTTTCGTAGGTACCGGCAATAGTATTTTTTCAATATTGTAAGGGATATCCTTTTCCATGATGTAAAACTGACCTTTCCTTGGATGCACGGTAAAATCGCACTGATTTACCATTTTTGCTATTTCATCAGTGTACAGTCCTGCTGCATTGATGACAAACCGCGTCAATATCTCCCCTATATCAGTCACAACTCTACTTACTCTGCCATCTTCCAGATGAATATCTATGACCTTAGTAGAAAGCATAAATTTTACACCGTTCATCGCAGCATTTTCAGCATAGGCAACAACTAAGGTAAAGGGATCTATAATCCCTTCTCTTGGTATATATATGCCGCCTTTTACCTCCGGTGAAATCTGAGGTTCCAGGCTTTTTGCCTGCTCAGCTGTCAGCATTTCCACATCGTAAACGCCATTTTCATGGGATTTTCTGAAAAGTTCAGGAAGCAACTCGTACTCCTCCTGAGATACCGCTGTGAGTATAGCACCACACCTGGTAAAGGGCACATCCAATTCTCTGGCAAGCTTATCGTACATGGGATTTGCTGCGACTACCAATCTCGATTCCAATGTGCCGGGTGTTGCATCATAGCCCGTATGAATGATGCCGCTGTTAGATTTTGAGGCATCGCCGCCTACGTCTTCGTTTTTATCAACTACCAAGACATTTAATTCATACTTGGACAGCTCCCTGGCAATAGCCGTTCCCACTGCACCGGCGCCTATTATAACTACATCCATTATCTCCATGCTATAACTCCTTTCCTTGACTAAACATCAAAGCACAACGGGCGGGGACTAATATAATTTGTCGCCCCGCCAATATATAATCTTTTATTTTTCAGCCCAAGCCCTTGCCCGTTCCACAGCCTTTTCCCAACGCTCGCACAGATACTGACGCCTGCTCTCATCCATCTTGGGTTCGTATCGCTTGGCAAGTTTCCACTTGGCCTCGATTTCATCCAAGCTGCTAAATTCTCCGACACCCAATCCCGCCAAATATGCAGCTCCCAGAGCCGTAGTTTCGGCAATTACTGGAACGTCTACGGGTATACCTAAGATATCAGCCTGGAATTGCATCAAGAAAGCGTTTTGTACTGCTCCTCCGTCTACCCTCATCACTTTTATGTCAATGCCGGAATCCTGGCGCATTACTTTCAGGTTTTCATTAACCTGGAAGGCAATGCTCTCGAGGGTTGCACGAACTATATGGGCTTTTGTGGTTCCGCCTGTAATACCTATTATCATTCCGCGGGCATATTGATCCCAATATGGTGCAGCAAGACCCGTAAAAGCCGGCACGAAATAGACATCACCGGTGTCTTCAACAGACCAGGCAATGGCTTCCGTCTCTTTGGCGCTGCCTATAATACCCAGGCCGTCCCGGAGCCACTGAATTGCCGCGCCAGTAATATAAACGCCGCCGTCTAAGGCAAAACTCATCTTGTCTTCAAGACCCCAGGCAACAGTTGTTAAGAGACCATTTGGAGAGTCCACAATTTTATAGCCGGTATTCATGAGCATGAAACAACCCGTGCCATAAGTGGTCTTAACGGTACCTGGTTTGAAGCAGGCCTGACCGAAAAGGGCCGACTGCTGATCGACTATGTTACCTGCAATGGGGATTCTCCCTCCTAAAAAACACTCGGGTTCGGTGTAACCGTAGAGCATACTGGAGGAATATATTGTTGCCAGCATCTTTTCCGGTATTTCCAGTTTGTTTAAAATATCCTGATCCCATTTGCCTTCATGAATGTTTAAAAGCATCGTGCGGGAAGCGGTGGAATAATCGGTCATGTGTAATTTGCCCCTTGTCATATTCCATATTAGCCATGAATCTATTGTACCTGCTATTAGTTCACCTTTTTCAGCTCTTGCCTTGGCATTTTCTACGTTTTCCAAAATCCACTTTATTTTGAGGGCTGAAAAGTACGAGTCTACCACGAGGCCGGTTTTTGATTTTATTACGTCTCCCCACTCTTCCTTTAATTTGTCAGCCATTTCCGATGTGCGGCGGTCCTGCCAAACAATGGCATTATATACGGGAACTCCCGTATTTTTATCCCAAACCAAAACCGTCTCTCCCTGGTTGTCGATTCCAACAGCTTTTAAATCATGGATGCTGATTTTAGCTTCTTGCAAGGCTTTGCCAACTGCCTCTTTTGTCTTTTCCCATATTTCCATAGGATCATGCTCGACCCATCCGGGTTTTGGGTAATGCTGTTTATGTTCACAATTTACTTGAGATATTATATCCCAGTTTTCATCCAAGATTAAGGCGGTGGTACCTGTAGTACCCTGATCTAAACCTAAGAAATATTTTTTTGCCATCCATGGCACCTCCTATTTAATTGATTTATCTCTAAATTACTAATTTGCCGACATCTTCTCCGCCTTTAAGGCTTCACTTTGCCTAATTTCATTGCTTAGATCCCTGCAAGCCCAAGCTGCAAGAAATATTGCAAGGACCCCTGCTGCAAGTTTCCCTACAACTACCGGTGTTATCATGTCAGGCCTGACTCCCGCGGTAAAGCCCAAATGGTCACCTAATGCCGCCGTTGCCGGTACAAGCCATGCCGTATTTATGACCTTACCTCGATTGTCCATGTCTTTCATCATTTTGTAGACAGGAATGCTGTTTGCGAGGGTAAAAACAATGCCGGCCGCTCCCGTCGCATTCATGCCAAGTTTTTGTCCGATGGCGTTTAGGGGTTTTTCAAGGGCTTTAACAAGAAGGGTCAGTATGGGGAAGGTACCAAGCAAAACTACCCCTATTTGGCCGATGATAATTAAACCGTCCATAATGGGTGCCATCCCGGGTATAAGTACAACCCCCGTCAGTTCCTGGAAAGCCGCCGCTCCGAGGCCAACCGTAATGACAATAAGGATAAACTTGCCGAAGGCCAGAGCGCCTTTTATCATAGTAGTAGGAATATATATTAGTCCAAGGGCAAGCAGTACGGATAAGATCAGTACCGGTACCATGTTTATCAGCACCATTGAGAAATTAAAGCCCGCTACAATGCCTCCTATTATGCCTCCGAAAGGTATGGTGATAAGGCCCACCAGTAAGCCCTTTGCAAAAAAGGGTCTGTCTTCGTATTCTATAAGACCCAAGCCAACTGGAATTGAAAAAACGATGGTGCAACCCAGCATTGCTGCAACGATGAGACCTGCCAAAAGACCCGCCTCTTCATTTTGAGCCAGCTCCATTGCAAGGGGATATCCTCCCATGTCATTGGCAAGGATTGTAGCGAACATGGCCGGATCAGCTCCTATCATATTGAACACTGGTATAATTACCGGGCCCAAAACTCTTGCAATAACTGGAGCTAAAGTTACTATACCTACCATGCCCAGCGCCAAAGGCCCCATTGCGTTAAAGCCTTCCTCAAACTTTTCTCCGAGACCAAAGCGGTTTCCCAATATGCGGTCAATGCCACCTATCAGAATTCCAATAGCCATAACCCATAAAATCATCTGATCAAATGACATATGAACCCTCCTCAATTTCAAATGTATAATTACTTGTCTAGCTCAAGCTAAGTTTTTATAAGCACCCCCTTCTCTTGGTTTCAATTTGTACCTTTGTGGTTTTGTTTGATTTTTTCCGGTATAATATATGTATTCCGTTCATCCTAAATAATTCCAGAATGTGAAAATGTTCTTTATAACGTGATAAAAAAAGAACCCCGCGACTTTTGGTCAAAGTCGCATCGGGGTTCTGTAAACTTGTTTTTCGCAATAAAAAAACCTTTCTTGCTCGAAAGGTTTTTTATCTGGCTTTACACCAGCACAAAATCTATATGTCTTTCGGCTATATTGACGTTATATACCTTGACTTGCACAACATCTCCTATGCGGAAGGTCTTGCCGGTTCTTTCACCGATAAGGGCCATGGTTTTTTCATTGAAGTGATAGTAGTCATCTTCCATATGGCTCACATGGACAAGGCCTTCTATGGTGTTGTCCAGTTCTACGAATATACCAAATGATGTAACTCCCGAGACAATAGCTTCGTAAGTTTCTCCTATTCTTGAAGCCATGTACTCGGCAATCTTTAAATCCACACTTTCACGTTCTGCTTCTTCGGCAACTCGCTCCCGCTCTGAAGATAGCTTGGCTACTCTCTCTACAATTTTGACCAATTTTTTCTCTTGTTTTTGGTCTATATCGTTTTGGAGCTGCTTGCGCAAAATTCTGTGCACTATAAGGTCCGGATAGCGCCTGATGGGAGCGGTAAAGTGAGTGTAATAGAGGGATGCCAGGCCAAAATGGCCAAAATTTACTCCGCTATAGCGGGCTTGCCTTAAGGAGCGCAGCAACATTGTATTAATTAGTCGTTGTTCAGGCTTGCCTTTTACCTGTTCCAGAATCTGCTGCAGGGATTTGGGTTTTAAGTTTTGTGTGCCCTTTAAGGTGTATCCAAAGTTGTACAAAAACTCTTTTAGTGAATTGATTTTTTCCTCGTCAGGATTTTCATGAATCCTGTAAACTAAGGGGATTTTAAGCCAAAATATGTGCTCTGCCACCACTTCATTGGCAACAATCATAAATTCTTCTATAATACTGCTGGAAATCCTTCTTTCCTCTTTTACGACATCTACGGGATGGCCATTTTCATCTAATATGACTTTAGCCTCATCAAGTTCAAAATCCAGACTGCCCCTTGCAAACCGCTTGTGCGAAAGCTTTTCCGCCAGTTCCTTCATCCAATGTAAATCCTCTACAAGATAGTCAAAGCGCTCTATGGTTTCCTTATCTTCTTCTTCAAGGATTTTATTTACCTGAGTGTATGTCATCCTTTCGCAAGTTTTAATTACACCCGGTGTAATTTTGTAGCTCTTTATGTTGGCTTCACTGTCAAAGTCAATGATTACGCTCATGGTCAAACGGTCGGCTCTAGGGTTTAAACTGCAAATGCCGTTGGAGAGCTTTGGTGGCAGCATGGGAATTACCCTGTCCACTAAGTATACGCTGCAGCCTCTCTTCAAAGCCTCTACATCCAGGGGGCTTTTTTCCTCCACATAGTAGCTGACATCGGCGATGTGCACACCCAGGCGATAGCCATCACTTGTCTTTTCAATTGATACCGCATCATCCAGGTCCTTGGCATCTTCATTGTCTATGGTAATGGTCTTTAAATGCCTAAAGTCCTCCCTGCCTACTAGATCCTCCCTTAATACTTCATCAGGAATCTGCTGAACTTGTCTTTTGACTTTTTCGGGAAAGTCTAAGGGTAGTTCGTATTTTTTAATTATTGACAGCACATCAACGCCGGGTTCATCCGGGTAGCCCAGTATTTCTACTATTTCACCTGATGGATTCCGACGCTTTTC
>LFSJ01000021.1:0-960 GCA_001512695.1 Tepidanaerobacter sp. DTU063
CCGCCATTTTTTGCTATGTCATCTATTTCGTACCACTGAACCACATCATAGACTTTATTTGCCACATTAGATGCTATGTAGCCGAGGACGTTAACAGGGTCTTTTGCAGAGGAAAAGGGCGGTGCGTAGCAAAGTTCCAGTTCGGTAAGGTCCTTGACGGTGCCTCCAAATTTTATTGCTGTGGCTATGACATCGATTCTCTTTTCGGTGCCTTCGCGGCCCACCGCCTGGGCCCCGTAAATTTTTCCGCTGTCGGGATCAAAAAGGAGCTTCATGGATATTTGCGACCAGCCGGGATAATAGGTAGCGTGATTTGCAGGGTGTGCATGGATTGCTTTGTATTTTAAGCCCTTGGCTTTTAGCTGCCGTTCATTATTTCCGGTAGAAGCCACCGTCAGGCTGAACACCTTGAGGACAGAGCTTCCCAGTGCACCGGGATAATTGATATCAATGCCGTTTATGTGGTCCGCCACCAAGCGCGCCTGTCGATTGGCTGGACCTGCTAAAGGCACTGCAGTTTCGGTGCCGGTAACGAAGTCGGTTATCTGGGCCACATCTCCTATGGCATATATGTCTTCTATAACTTGGCCGGTTTCACCGTCTATTGTTTGAAGCTGTTTTGTAGTTAATATATGTCCCCTCCTTCCCAAAGCTAGGCCGCAGGACTTGGCCAGGGGATTTTCAGGCACGATGCCCCTTGAAGGAAAGTCCATGGGGGATAATTCCAGGCATGGAAGTTCGGGGACGACACCTATAGACAATATTGTCATATCCGTATCGATTATTGTGCCGCTTTCAAGAACCACCTTTCTGCCGGCGTTTACAAAGGAGGCTACACCGTCACCTAAAATCAGGTTTACAGCACTGGCCAGTTCCCGATGGACCAGCTGTGCCATTTCAAAGTCTAAAGGTGCCAATACCTGATTGAGTTTTTCTACCAAGGTAACTTTAATTCCACGC
>LFSJ01000021.1:997-5530 GCA_001512695.1 Tepidanaerobacter sp. DTU063
TTGTTTTTCTCGATAAAGTCGATAATACTATCGGCATCCGGGACGTTCCGGAGGACAAAGAGATTTTTAGCTTCGTCAATGCCTGGGATATTTGGCCTTAATGGTTTTGCGCCGGGGGACAGTATCAATACATCGTAGCTTTCAGTATAAGTCTCCCCGGTCTTTGTAGACCTAACTTTAACAGTTTTTGCCTTTCTATCGATAGAAATAACCTCACTGAAATTCCGTATGTCTATATTATAGCGTTTAGACATTCCCTTAACTGTTTGCACAAGTAGGTCTTTTCGGTCTGGGATGACACCGCCTACATAATAAGGAAGTCCACAGTTAGCAAAGGATATGTATTCACCTCGCTCAAAGATTATAATTTCATCTTCTTCATTGAGCCTTCTCAGTCTTGCTGCAGCAGTTGCCCCACCGGCTACGCCGCCTACTATCAATATCTTTTTCACAATATAACCCCCATCAATTTATTTAAATACACATTTCATTAAAAATAGAGACAATTAATTTTTTAATTTTTTTGTTGGCTATCTCATAATAAACTTCGTTACCCAAACGCTTGCTTTTTACAATACCGGCAGATTTTAGCTTTGCCAGATGCTGAGAAATTCCAGACTGTGAAGCCTTTATACAGTTTTCCATGCATGAAACATTACAGGGACCATTCTTTATCAATCCATTGACAATACAAAGCCTCGTAGGATGGGCTAACGCCTTTAATATCTCAGCAATGCTTATAAAACCATTTATATCAGAATTCATTTGTGCAACTCCTCACAAAGTAATCACATTAGTATATTATAATATTCTAATATGCTTGTCAATGCTTTTTGATATAAATACACCTAAATTGTTTCTAAGTACGAATAATTAAAAGAGTAAAAGTTGTATTAAGTATTGAATACTGCTATAATGCAGATACTAATTATGTATGAAGACTTTATAGTATACTATCAGAAAAAAATTGAGAGGAAATGTTTATGTCACAGATGAAATTTGAAGAACTAAACTTATCAAAGGAACTATTAAAAGCTATTGATGATATGGGTTTTGAGGAAGCTACGCCAATTCAGGCCCAAACAATCCCCTATATTTACAAAGGAAAAGATGTCATAGGACAAGCACAGACCGGGACTGGAAAAACGGCAGCTTTTGGATTACCTATATTAGATATGATAAATTCCCGGGATAAAAGCCAGCAGGCCATTATTCTGTGTCCTACAAGAGAACTGGCAATTCAAGTAGCAGGCGAATTAAAGGCTCTTTCTAAATACAAGGAAGGTATCAGGATTTTACCCGTTTACGGTGGACAACCTATAGAACGGCAGATTCATGCCCTGAAAAATGGGGTCCAAATAATCATAGGTACTCCTGGCAGGGTATTGGATCATATACGAAGAAATACGCTAAAACTAAAAAATACTAAGATAGTTGTGCTGGATGAAGCAGATGAAATGCTGGATATGGGATTTAGGGAGGATATTGAAAAGATTTTAAAGGATGTGCCAAAAGCACGGCAAACCCTACTATTTTCAGCAACTATACCTAAACCAATCTTGGAACTAGCAGAAAAATACTTAAAAGACCCCCAGTTTATCAAAGTTGTACACAAAGAGCTTACAGTTCCAAGTATCGAACAGTACTATTTTGAAGTCAAACAAAAAAATAAGGTTGAGGCTCTATCTAGACTAATCGATTTTTATAATCCCAATTTAGCCTTGGTATTTTGCAATACCAAGAAACGGGTTGATGAGCTACTTCAGCAGCTTCAGGCAAGGGGATATTCTGCCGATGGTTTACATGGTGATATGTCTCAGTCTCAAAGAGACAGAGTCATGGGCAAGTTCAAAAGCGGTGCCATCGATATTTTGGTAGCCACTGATGTGGCAGCTCGAGGCATAGATGTTGATGATGTAGATGTAGTAGTAAACTTTGATGTACCACAAAACGAAGAATACTATGTACACAGGATAGGTCGAACAGGTCGAGCAGGGAAAGCCGGTAAGGCCTTTACTTTTGTTGCAGGAAGGGAAATATATAAGCTCAAAGATATACAAAGATATGCTAAAACAAAAATTATTCGAAGAGAGATTCCCACTCTTGTGGATGTTGAAGAAACCAGGATAAACCTTTTGCTGGAAAAAGTAAAACAAGTCATTGAAGAAGGAGGTCTAGCAAAATACATCCAATGGGTTGAAAGACTCATAGAGGAAGAGTATAACTCACTGGACTTAGCCGCTGCCTTACTAAAGATATCTCATGGTCGAGAAGGTGAATCGGAGGATCAGCATGACGAATTGGAAAACACCGGCGGAGTAGCTGGTATGGCTAGACTTTTTATTAATGTAGGGCGTAATCAAAAAATAAGAGCAAGAGACATAGTGGGAGCAATAGCTGGAGAAACCGGTATGCCAGGAAGACTAATCGGTACCATAGACATCTATGACAAATTTACTTTTGTAGAAGTGCCTACTGAATACGCAGCAGATGTGCTTAGAATCATGAAGGATAATCAAATAAAAGGCAAAAAGATAAATATAGAGCCTGCCAAATCACAGGCACTATCATTATTACAGGGGTACTAGCGGACCGGCCATAAGTTTAAGTGGAGGTTATCACACTCACTATGTTAGACTTAGAACCAGCTTTAATGAAGGGCACGATCATGAGATAGAGGGTTTCGTTGAACCAACAATGAGTTAACATAGAACTAAAAGAGGAGGGAAAACGCCCTTCTCTTTGTCTTTTTAGTAAAAGTAAATCAAACGATCAAGGTGCACTTCACTTGTTTTGTACTCATACTTAGTCAAAGTCCGTTTTATTGCCCACAAATTGTGATATTATAGTATTGTAGGAAAATTATGTTATAAAGACAAGGGCTAGGGGGTAAACTATGGCGAGGCGTTCAAATCAAAAACTAAAGGTCCTCTACCTTTTAAAGCTACTTTTGGAAAATACTGATGAAGAACATGCCATGACGGTGAAAAAAATGATATCAGAACTTGACAAATATGGCATTCCTGCAGAAAGAAAGTCTATCTATGATGATTTAGAAGCCCTAAAGTTTTTCGGGTTTGACATAGTTTCGAGGAGGACCAGAACAACAGAATACTTCATAGCAAATCGGTTTTTTCAGTTAGCCGAATTAAAACTATTGGTAGATGCTGTTCAATGTTCAAAATTTATTACTTGTAAGAAAAGTGAGGAGCTAATAAACAAGCTTTCGAGCTTTACCAGCAAACACAATGCAAAACTTCTTCAGCGTCAAGTATATGTAGCAGACCGTGTAAAGACAATGAATGAAAGTATCTACTATAATGTAGACAGGATTCATATGGCTATTTCACAAAATAAGCAAATTTCATTTAGATATTTCCAATATACCGTAGATAAGAAAAAAAAGTTTCGAAAAGACGGTAAAAGATACGTGACGAGCCCGTATGCTCTTTCATGGGATAACGAAAACTATTACCTAATAACATTTTCGGAAAAATATCACGATTTTACCCATTATCGAGTAGACAAGATGAGTGATATCGAAATCACTAATGAGCCACGAGTCAAACTGCCAGATCATTTGGAGTTCAACATTGCTGGGTATTCAAAAAAGGTTTTTAGCATGTTTGGCGGCGAAGAGGAAACCGTAAAAATGCAATTCGACAACTCACTGGTAAATGTGGTTATAGACCGTTTCGGCAAAGATGTTTACATAGAAAAGGCCGATGAGAACAGTTTTATAATGAAGGCAGAAGTCGTTGTTAGTCCTACATTTCTCTCATGGGTGTTTCAATTCGGCGATAAAGTAAAGATTTTAGATCCGGAAGATGTAGTATCTAAATATAAGCAATACTTAACAGATACTATAAGCATATATAAAAATATTTCATAGAAAGTTGAAATCGACAAATATTTAATCTTGTGGTATAATTATCTATAATTAGTAAAGTTATAACATACTACTAAATATCTAGATTCATAAATATAAACCTATAGAACTAATTAGTTTAAATCAAAATAAAGGAGCGGTGTGTATATTTTTTATCAACTTGGAAAGAAAGGAGGGTACAGCTATATTACAACAAAGTTNNGGCTAGATGAGTAGAAAAGTTAGATACTGGGTGAGCTTAATTGTAACTTTGGTATTCTGTCTAGGGCTTTTTGTTCCCGTAGCAACTGCTCAGGCAGCTGCTGAGTTAAACGATATCAGTGGGCACTGGGCAGAAGCCACAATAGCCAAGTGGGTACAGCAGGGTCTTATCAGCGGATACACGGATGGGACCTTTAGACCTGACAACAGCATAACCAGAGCAGAGTTTATGGCTTTAGTCAACAGAGCCTTTGGCTTTGATGAAAAGGCAGCAATAGGCTTTTCCGATGTTTCAGCAAATGATTGGTTCTATGATGAGATAGCAAAAGCAGTAAAAGCAGGGTACATATCAGGTTATCAGGACGGCACCGTAAAACCCAATCAGGAAATAAGTCGTCAGGAAGCGGCAGTAGCCCTTTGTAAGGCTTTAAATCTTGAACTGC
>LFSJ01000021.1:5613-6875 GCA_001512695.1 Tepidanaerobacter sp. DTU063
GAAACCGTCACGATGCTTGACAATGCCTTAAAGGCCCTTGCCGTAACATACGACGAGCCGGGAATTTACGGGCCAAAAGAAGGCATTGAAACAATTTCCCAAGATGTTGCCATCAATGTTCCTGGGGTAACATTAAGGAACATGGTAATAGAAGGCAACTTGTATCTAAATGAAGGTATCGGCGAAGGAGATGTAACTTTAGAAAATGTAACAGTTAAAGGGCTAACCACGGTCCGCGGAGGCGGAAAGGACAGTATCCATCTCGTCAACTTTACATGTGAAGAAGTAATTGTGGTCAAAGTTGGGGGCAAAATTAGAATAGTTGCTTCAGGCAACACTGATATCAGCGAGCTAAAACTTCAGTCTGGGGCTCATGTAGAAGGAAAGGGCATTGAAACAATAACTATACTTAAAGCTGGCGAAGATATAGTCTTAGACGGCGATTTCGAAGAAGTTATTGTAGATGCCGATGTAAAAGTAGAAGTTTTAGAAGGCACAACAATTAACAACCTCAAAATCAACACTAAAGCCGAAGTGAACCTATCCAGTGACTCAACCGTAAAAGATCTAACCATCGAAGCAGCAGCCACAATTACCGGCAAAGGCACCATAGAATATGCCGAAATCAACGCCGATGGTGCAGAACTAGAAATGAAACCTAAAAAATATGATATTGCTGAAGGCGCTACTGCAGAGATTGCAGGTAAAGAAGTAAAGGGAGAAGATAAGAAAACCTCCGGCGGTGGTGGAGGCGGCGGAGGAAGTAGACCTTTTATTCCCGTAAGTGCTATTAGTGTGGCTCATTCAAATATTTACTTAGACCTTGAAACAAACAATACAGCAACATTAACAGTAACCATATTACCAAGGAATGCCAGTAACAAAAATTTAACCTGGTCATCAGACAATGAAGATGTAGTAACAGTGAAAAACGGTGTTGTAACAGCTGAAGGACCGGGAACCGCTATTATTACAGCAACATCAAATAATGGTAAAACAGCAGAAACAATAGTTACAGTACTGGAGGAAGAATTGCAGCCAGGTACTGTAGCTATGATTCAAACTAAGCAATATGATAGTTTAAGAGCAGCAGTTGATGAAGCAAATAACACTAATGCCGAGGTTATCATGATTGCTGATGTTACTATTGCGGGCGGAAGCGGCGGATATGGTGTAGCAGGACTTGTCCACAATGGTTCTACCATTAACGGTAATGGCTACACGCTGACCGTCACTGAAGCTGATGAAACTTGGGACTGCGC
>LFSJ01000021.1:6915-7678 GCA_001512695.1 Tepidanaerobacter sp. DTU063
ATTGATAATGTTGTGCTTGATAATGTCTGCTATGCCTTCAATGCAGATATTAATACAAATCAAAATTACTCCGTAATATTTAAGAATTCAACTCTAAATGGTTGGACCAGTTATGGAAGAAACTATATATCTGTAAGCTTTGATAGCTGTAATTTCGGTAAAGGTACCGGAACATACAATTATGCTTATATGCGTCCATACGATGACACAAAATTCACCAATTGTACATTCAGCGAAGGGTATGAGCTTGACGCTCGTCAGACCGATGACATTACACTTTATAACTGCACTGTCGGCGGTGTTAAACTGACTCAGGATAATCTGACCACCCTGCTGGGTGCAAATGCAGCAAAAGCTAAAGTTCTTATCATCGAAGATGACGTGTACTATTATGGTACCACTCTTTATGGTCTGACTAATGAATTTACTGGTACTACCCTGACTGTTAGAGAAGGTACTACAGTGATTGGGGCTGGTGCGCTACAGGACAATAGCACGATTGAAGAAGTTGTGCTGCCCGATGGTCTTATTACAATTGAAGCTAATGCATTCAAACGCTGCACCAATCTCAAGACTATCAATCTGCCCGATTCTCTGACAAGCATTGGAGACCAGGCGTTCCAGCAGTGTTACGGTTTGACCAGTGTTGTTATTCCTAATAATGTTACGGCTATCGGCTATCAGGCATACCGTGCTTGTACGAGTGTGACTGAACTGGTTATTCCTGAAGGTGTAATAACAATTGGTATCGGAGCTTTCAGAG
>LFSJ01000109.1:0-2936 GCA_001512695.1 Tepidanaerobacter sp. DTU063
ATTGTTGTGAGTGCGAGCAGGATTCGTGCAGCTATCAGCTATCCCAGTGACGTGTTGGCAGGCTTTTTACTGGGAGGATTATGGCTGGCAGTTTGCATAGTCGGCACAAAGGCCTTGGAGTATTACGGTATAGATAGTTAGGCTATTGACAGAATAGCTTTATATAGGGTAAAATTTTATGAATGAAAATATTTTTTATTCATAAGCTCAAAGACTATAGAGGTGAAATAATGGCGAGGGGATTTACGGACAGAGAGAGAGAAATTATCAGAAATGACCTTGTAGCAACGGGTCGGGAGCTTTTCGGCACTTTCGGCCTCAAAAAAACCAGTATAGAAGATTTGACCAAGGCGGTTGGAATTGCCCAGGGCTCCTTTTACACTTTTTTTAATTCCAAGGAAGAGCTTTATCTGGAGGTTATGGACAGGGAAGGGGAGGCTATTAAGCAGAAGCTTTTAAAGGAAGAGAACATCAAAGATCTGACCCGCGAGCGCTTTAAAAGTTTTTTTAAGAAAGTGTTCGAGATAGTCAACTCAAATCCAATAATTCGGCAGATGTTTTTTGAAGAGGAGGTAGATACTCTAATCAGGAAGATTCCCCCGGAAAAAATGAAGGAGTACCATAAAAAGCTCATGCGCGACTTGTTGCCGATAATAAAAAGATGGCAGGATGAAGGGGCCATCATAAGGAATTATAAGCCTGAAGTAATTGTGGCATTGTTTCAGATCCTATATCATCCATTACTGCACAAAAAAGACTTTGATGAAGATGTTTTCGATGAAATGCTAGAGCTCTTAGTGGACATAGTTGCAAAGGGACTAGTTGTTGAATAAGACTAGACTTGATTTCATAAGAAAACTTGCCATTTAGAAATCTATGAAATGAGGAGTGTACCATGAGGAAGAAAGCATACATAACTGCCCTTATTTTAATAGCTGCGATGGTCGTTTCTGGCTGCGGCGCACAAACTTCAAGCGAAACGGAGCAAGAAAAGATAGTTCCCGTCAATGTGACACTATCACAAAAAGAGGATTTGCCGGAGTATCAGTCCTTTCCCGGGAAGGTAATGGCGGTTGATGAAGTGAGTCTTTCGCCAAAGCTCGGTGGCAAAGTGGAGCAGATATTGGTGAGGGAAGGTGAACAGGTAAGGGCCGGGCAGGCTTTAATCAGACTTGAACAAAAGGATGTGATTAACCAGGTAAACCAGGCCCAGGCCGCTTATGATGCAGCCCTTGCTAATCTCAGTAATTTAGAACAAGGTCAATTCCCTCAACAGTTGGCCCAGCTCGAATCTGCCTTAAAACAGGCGGAAGCTAACTTCAACAACGCCAAGGAAAATTACGAGAGGATGAAAGAGCTTTTTAATGAGGGAGCTATCCCCAAGCAGCAATTTGAAGGTGTTGAACTTCAATATAATATAGCCAAGGAGCAGTATGAATCCGCAAAAACTCAGTTCACTATAACTAAGGAAAAGACAATACCTGAAAGCTTATCTGCTGCCAAAGCCCAGGTTAAACAGGCAGAAGCCATGCTGTCAGCCGCTAAATCGGCGCTTGAAGACAGCATCATCACATCGCCAATTGACGGCACTGTTGGTGCTATTAGCGCAACGGTTGGGGGACTTGCAAGTCCTGGCTATCCTTTAATTACGGTTGGGAACCTCAACAGCGTTGAAATACATATAAGCGTCACTGAAGACAGGATAAACGGCCTGAAAGTGGGGCAGGAAGCTGAAGTCACTGTCGAGGCGGTAGCCGATGAGCCTTTAAAAGGGGAGATTGTCAGCCTAAGTCCCTTCAAGGACCCCATGACGCAGGTTTATCCAGTAAAAATCCTGGTGCCCAATGAAAAAGGCCTTTTAAAGTCCGGCATGTTTGCAAGAGTAAAGCTTATGGTGGCACTGCACACCGATGCTGTTACGGTGCCGGAAGATGCTGTGGTTTCTTATGACGGTACCAAGATTGTATATACTTTAGAAGGCGATGTGGCAAAGGCTATCACAGTTGAAACGGGGTCAAGTTCCATGGGCAAGACGGTAATAGTAAAGGGCCTTGAAGCAGGCAAAGAAATAATCGTCGAAGGTCAAGACCTATTAACTGACGGCGCAAAAGTCAAAGTAGAGGGCCGGGGTGACGGAAAATGAACTTAGCCCAATTTTCCATAAAAAGGCCCGTAACTACCCTTATGATCATAGCCGTAGTCCTGGTGCTAGGTTTTATCTCTTTTACAAAACTGGGGATAGACCTGTTCCCCGATTTTTCATTTCCTGTAAGTGTCGTTATTACCCAATACCAAGGGGCAGCTTCTCACGAAGTTGAAAACCTGATCACAAAGCCTTTAGAACAGATATTGTCAACGATGAACAACGTGAAAAATATTCAGTCTCTGAGCAGTGAGGGCAGTTCCATAATTATTATTGAATTTAACTGGGGCACCAATATGGATGTGGCAAGCCAGGACATTCGGGAAAAGATTGATTTAATAGAGACCTTTTTGCCTTCAGATGCAGAAACTCCCATGGTTGTCAAATTTGACCCGTCCATGATGCCGGTAATGCAGATTGCCCTCTACGGCAGCGATGATATTGTCCAGCTCAAAAAGATTGCTGAGGACATCATAGAAAGCCGTCTTTTGCGCATAGAGGGTGTTGCCTCGGTGGGGATTTCAGGCGGTTTAGAAAGGCAGATAGCCATAAGCGTAGACCCTGACAAGCTTGCCTTTCACGGCCTCAGCATGTATCAGTTGGCAAGTAAATTGCAAATGGAAAATATCAATCTTCCCGGTGGCACAGTATACCAGGGGAAAAAGCAATACAGCATAAGGACGCAAGCGGAATTTGAAGACATATCGGAAATCGAGAATATGCCCATCCCGCTGCCCCAGGGCGGAACTATCCCCCTAAAGAGCATTGCGAAAGTGGAAGATACCCACAAGGA
>LFSJ01000109.1:3093-4349 GCA_001512695.1 Tepidanaerobacter sp. DTU063
ATATCAATCATATCGACTTTTGTATTGATTTACTTTAACAAACTCACACTCAACATGTTGAGCCTTGGCGGCTTAGCACTGGGTATAGGCATGCTGGTGGACAACTCCATAGTTGTTTTGGAAAATATTTATTCGCACAGGACGAGGGGCGAGGAGCCGGTAACCGCAGCCCTATCGGGCACAAATGAAGTAGCTATGGCCATAACCGCATCTACTCTTACAACCATAGCGGTATTTTTGCCTATCGTATTTGTGGAAGGTATGACGGCACACCTTTTTAAAGAACTGGCCCTAACGGTTACTTTTTCCCTACTTTCTTCCCTTTTTGTAGCATTGACCATTGTACCCTTACTGTCTTCAAGACTTATGGCACAGATTAAAGTAGAGGAAATTTTATATGCAGAAGACAACAGAAAGGGTTTAGCTTCTCTCCTGCAAAAATTTAAGGTCTTTTACGGAAAAGTTGAAGAAAAGTATTCTGATCTGCTGAAATGGTCGCTCTCTCATAGAAAAGCGATAATAATACCGGCAGTGACACTCTTTATAATAAGCATGGCTTTGATTCCACTTTTGGGAGCAGAGTTTTTGCCTCGCTCCGATGCGGGTTCAATTAGTATTTCAGTGAAATTGCCTTACGGGACAAATCTTGACGAGACCAACCGCTTTGTATCCGAGTTGGTGGATAGGATAGAAGAGATACCAGAGGTAGAAGGTATAATGGAAAGCATCGGCAGCGGAGGCCAAATGATGGGAGACATGACTTCAGACAGCAGTGTGGCCAGCGTAACCCTGCAGCTTGTGCCCCTGGCAGAGCGTCGGCGCTCTACAGATGAAGTTGCTGAAGAGGTGAGAAATCTGACAGAGGATATGGCCGGAGCTGAAATAGAAGTCAGGGCAGTAAGCAGCATGGACTTTGTAAGCGGTGGTGCACTGGAATCAATCTCTATTGAGATTAGCGGTGATGATCTTGACGAGCTTAAAGAAATATCCAGTCAGGTTACCGAAATTGTCAAAGCTACTCCCGGCACCAGGGAAGTCAAGAGCAGCCTCGAGGAAGGCAAACCCGAGCTCGTCATAAAGATCGACAGGGAAAAGGCCACTATGTATGGTCTTTCCACCGCCCAGATAGCCCAAACGGTAAATTCCGCAATATCAGGGAGTGTTGCTACCAAATATAAAGTTGGCGGAGACGAGATTGATGTAGTTATCAAGTCAGATGATGAATTGGTCGATGATATATCCAAAATCCAAGACCT
>LFSJ01000109.1:4510-4927 GCA_001512695.1 Tepidanaerobacter sp. DTU063
ATAAAAATGGGCGGAGAGCAGGAACAGATGATGGAATCCTTCAGAGAATTGATATTGGTGTTCTTACTGGCTGTAGTCCTAGTGTATATGGTCATGGCCGCCCAGTTTGAATCTTTAAAACATCCCTTTGTAATCATGTTTACCGTTCCCTTGGCTTTGATAGGAGTTGTTTTTGCATTGCTTCTATCAGGTCATAACATCAGCTTGATTTCATTAATAGGAGTAGTCATGCTAGCAGGAATTGTTGTCAACAATGCCATAGTCCTGATAGACTACGTCAACCAACTCAGAGAAAGGGGTATGTCCAGGTACGAAGCTATTATCACGGCAGGACCGGCAAGGCTCAGGCCCATCCTGATGACAACTTTGACAACCGTCTTAGGCTTGGTGCCCCTGTCTCTCGGAATAGGAGAAGGT
>LFSJ01000065.1:0-6228 GCA_001512695.1 Tepidanaerobacter sp. DTU063
ATGAATATATATTTAATATTTTTTCGTTATTCTTTTCATCAAAAACATTAACATTAAAATTCGCTTCTGCACAAATTGTTTTTTCATCTTTACTTTTTAGACGAAAAGAAGGTTTTAGTTCCACTTTAGCTTGTCCTGACTTTTGTTGAATTAATATATCGCTGTTTAGCTGACAATTCAAGCTACATAAAACAATTTTTTTAAGTTCAATGCATTCAATAAGTTTCTTATACTCCTCTCTTCCCAACAGTAACACCCCAACTCTATTAAGCTGCATAAGAGCCCTCACTTAAAGGGCTCTTTCTGTCTTTACATTCATCCAAGTCATAGAATTCCAGCTTGGCAATCATCTCTTTTTGGTTAGTTGCAAGTTTTTCAGCAAAGCCTTTCAGTAAGTATAATGCATCTTCAATCCAGTCAATCATGTCACTATAAACTTCGAGTTCGGGATCCATTTTCTTAAAGATGTTGTACTCTTCTTTTAAAATACCAATGATTTCGTTTAGTTTAGACAGGGAGGATTCATTTAACCGCATCATAAGCTCCTCGAAATTTTCTATGAAAAATAGATCGAAATTAAAGTTCTCTAAAAATGTATCGATTCTTAATAATAAATGTTCTATATCTTTAATTGGATATTTTTCTGTCAATATTTTTTCTAGGGACTCTAATTCATCAATCAGGAACAAATAGAAATCATAAATGATTAAATAGTTTATTGGCATTGCTGGAATTACTCTAGTTTCTAGAGTACCATAATATTCGTATTCTTCTATGTTTACACTGTATTTTATATTACTTTTAATATTGCTCTTAAACAACATGTCCTCATCCCCTAAAACAATAGCGATCTTATAATCTTCAAAGAAACTACTATCTATTAGATAATTAATATTCATAAACATATTACCATAATTCTCCTTTTGTGTCTATATCTATCATTATGCCTCTTTTAATATTATTTATGCAGTTAAATAGGGATTATGTCTATAACCGTTCTATAATAAGACAATAGTGAGGCAGAGTTTATCAACTTATGGTTTTGTTGTGAGTTGGTTGTTTTTTTTGGCAATATTGGCTCAGGTTGGACCTAGTGGGCTTTATTTTTAATCCGACTTGTCCAAAAAATGGTGAGTTAAGCTGAGTCGTCTTCCCGGAGGAGGTCACTCGGCTTTTTTGTTTTTCAGGCAGTCTTTTTATAATGGAGGCACAAACACAGACTTCCCCTTTCAGGAGGTGACCTTTTGAAGTGGGGGAAGCGAAATTTGCAAAGGAGGTGAAAGGGCATGGCAGTAGTTGCAACTCCGCTTAATTCCAGTCTTCGCATAATCGTGGAAACCGGCTTCGATGAAGAAGGCAAACCCATCTACAGGACCAGGACTTACAACAATGTGAAAACCGCAGTTTCCGATGAAGATTTGATGAGTGTTGCCAATCAACTGGCTGACATTCAGAGCCATCCGGTGTATGCCTTTCGCCGGATTGTCGAAACCCAACTGACTGAAGAGTTCTAGAGGGAAGGCCCGCATCGGGCTCCCTCAGTTTGATACGAAGGGAGGTGAACTGAATGGATAAGAGCTTGGAACTGGTCTTTAAAAACCAGGCCGGGAAAAACGCCAGGATATCCGTAAAGGACCCCAAGGAGGACCTGACTACTCAAGAGGTAGAGGCCTTGATGAACAGCATCATAGAGAAAAACGTGTTTGAGACTACTGGCGGTGACCTGGTTGAAATAGTAGGAGCCCGCCTCATTCAGAAAGAAGTTGTCGACCTCATCATCAGTTAAAACTTTTAGCTGGGCGTTTAAGGCGCCCGGCTAAACTTATATCTTCAATTGGGAGGGAGGATTATGATGCAGGACCTGGTGGCTCAGGTAGCCAATGTGGGCTTTCCCATTGCCGTCTCCATCTACCTTTTGGTAAGACTGGAGGCCAAGATGGAAAGCCTCACTGCCAGCATCTACGAGCTGGCCAAGGTTATAGAAGGTATACGGGATTCGGCTAAAACTTATTCATGATTTAAAAAAGAGGGATTTGATGAATATTTTGTACCTGTCCCTAAAAATTCATAAAGGAGTGGTTTTTGTGGAAAGGCTTTACCCAAGGTTTATAGTAATCCACCATACGGCGGGTTTTGATGTGCCCGCCTTGACTATCGACGGCTATCATGCCAAACAGGGTTTCGGGGTGAAAATCACATCGCCAAAGCCCTTAGTAGAGGAATACATCCGGCGGGGCTTTAGAAGGACCGATGGGGGCGTCATCGTCTGCATAGGGTACCACTATCTTATCAGGACTGACGGCAGCGTGGAAAAGGGGCGGCCGGATTTTATCCGGGGTGCCCACTGCGTGGCAGATAACATGAACTTTAAGTCTATCGGCGTGGCCCTAACGGGGAACTTTTGTTCCAAGGACAACCCTCGGGGTGAAAAGGGGCTGACGAGGCCGTCGAAGGCTCAAGTTACGTCTCTTAAAGAGCTCGTCCATCACCTGATGGAGATTTATCAGATCCCGAGGGAAAACGTATTGGGCCATAAAAACGTAAAAAATGCGGCAACGAGCTGCCCCGGCGACAGATTTGTATTTGAACTTTAGTGTTTTTTGTTTTTTTGACTTGACCCAAACATATGTTTGGATTATAATGGTTGTCGGAGGTGCGTTATATGGATCTAGCACAACTTGTGACAGAAGGCATTGCAGCTTTTTTCCCCGTGTATGACGAGGGCAATGTAACCCATGTCATAACGAGGAGCGGCAAGGAGTTCCCGATAAAAAGGACGTGCAAAACTGTATTGAAAAACCTGGCCAGGTTCTACAATGTGGACCTGGCTGCGCTCAGAGAATTCTACGGCAAAGCGGTCAACAAAAAGCAAGGAGTGCCCATTCCGATGACAACAAACCTTCTCCTGATACCGGTGAAAGCTCGTAAAAACCCCCTTGGGGAAAACGACGGCACTTTCGGCTACGTAAACTTTAAGGAAATAAAGGAGCTAAATGATGCTGGCAGCGGCGGCTGCCGCATTATCTTTCAAAATGATATGGAGCTTGAAGTGCATGTAAGTGTAGCCACCATGAAGGAGTATGTGAAAAATGCGCATATAGTTGAAGGAATTTTTCTAAAGCGCCATTTTGAAGGATATAAAGGGGAGGATAGAGCCTTGGACAAGTTCGAGGAAGCTAATCTGCCCTATGAAGCTGATAGTTCCCCGGGAGATGATGATGAACTATTTAGGGAATACCTCTTAAAGCTGGTTTTGGAAATAGTTCATCTGATCCGCAGGCAAAAAAATCAGGCCGCAAGGTAATTGGGCCTGTTTTTTTTGCTTTAGATTATCACTTAAATCTTGCCAAGGTCCTTTAGGGCCTTTTTGATTGCTTCCTTTACACCTTCGTCGGCAGGGGTCATGGGTGGCCTGAAGCCGCCTACCTTCACGCCCATCATGTTTAGGGCTTCCTTTACCGGAATGGGGTTTGTTATGGTAAAGAGGGTCTTAAAGAGTGGGAAGAGTTTGAGGTGAATTTCCTCTGCCTTTTTGGTATCTTCCTCTTCAAAGCTCTCTATCATTTCCTTAATTTCGCTTCCCACCACATGGGATGCCACGCTGATGACACCTTTTCCTCCCACGGACAGCATGGGCAGGGTAAGGCTGTCGTCACCGCTGTAAATATCAAGCTTCGGTGCCAGGACACGGGTTTTGCTGGTTATATCCAGGTTGCCGGCGGCATCCTTTACCGCCACGATATTTTGTATTTCTGACAGTTTCGCCAGGGTCTCCGGCTCCACGTTGACGGCGGTCCTGCCGGGCACATTGTAGATAACCACCGGTATGTCAACAGCCTGGGCTATCATGGAAAAGTGCTTGTACAAACCCGCCTGGGTGGGCTTGTTGTAGTAGGGGGCTACCAGGAGCAGGCCGTCAACGCCAATTTTCTCAGCCTCCACCGACAGATCTATGCTGTGCTGGGTGGAGTTGGTCCCAGTCCCTGCCATGATCTTTGCCCTATTGCCGGCAATTGCTTTCGAAGCCCTGAACAGCTCCAGCTTTTCCTCATCGGAAAGTGTCGGCGATTCGCCGGTGGTACCCGTTACCAGGAGGGTATCGGTGCCGGTGCTTATCAGGTGCTCGATGAGCTTTTCCAGTGCCTTAAAGTCCACCTTTAAGTCCTCGTCAAAGGGCGTAACCATAGCAGTTATGACTCTGCCAAAATTCATCTACATCTACCTCCTTGAATCTTTCTAGGGAAAGTTTACTCATGTCGATATTTAAATCATCGGCAGGTTTGCCGTCGGCAATTACATCGGCGATGATCCTCCCCGTAATTGCAGATAGGGCTATGCCGTCTCCTTCATGGCCCGCTGCCATAATGAAGCCTGGAACTTCTGGCACTTCTCCAAGTATTGGCAGCCCGTCGGGGGTGTAAGGCCGAAGGCCCGAGAAGCTCCGGATGATGTGAATGTCTTTCAGGGCGGGCACGATGGATGTTGCATGTTTTAATATGGCCTTCAATGCCCTGTGAGTTGTGCCCTTGTTAAAGCCCACGAATTCCCGGGTGCCGCCTATTAAGATATTGCCGTTTACGGTCTGGGCAAGGGACAAGCCTACCCCTAGCTTTGCCATTTCATCGGTGCCCAAAAGTTCAGGCCTGAATTTGGCCGTAATGTAGCGGGCACAGTTTATATCCCCGCGGAGCAGCGGAGCGACAGGTTCCGTAACTATTATCTGGCCACGCCTCGGCACGATGGGAATCTTGAGGCCTACCATCCTGCCGATAAACTGTGCATAGGCCCCGGTAGCATTGACCAGGTACTTGCATAAGATCTCGCCGCTATCGGTCACGGCGGATTTTACCCGGCCTTTCTCTAGTTTAATACTTTTCGCCTCGGTTCTCAAGGAAAACTTGGCTCCGAGTTTTTTTGCCCCCCGATAGAGGCCCAAACTCAAATAAATGGGATTCGCTTCACAGTCCATGGGACTGTATGTGGAACCGATGATGTCCCCGGAAAAGGCCGGTTGAAGGGCACGGGCCTGGTCTTTATCGACAAGCCGTACATCAAGGCCCACTTTCCTCTGCCGCTCCACAAAACCCTCCATCACCTGCCACTGTTTTTCGTTTTGTATTGCAATCATGCCACCGTGGTTTAAAAACTCTATATCAGTATCTAGCTCCTTTTGCAGCTCCGGAAACATCTTTACGCTCTTTAAGGCCAGTTCCAGGTGAATTCCCGGGTTTTTAGACTGCAAAAGCACGGCCTTATCACAGGCTCCCGACGAGCCCATGGCAATGTCGTCCCTTTCGATTACATGGGCGGGAATTCCCCTCTTGGCCAGGTGGTAGGCTATCGAGCAGCCTATGACGCCACCGCCTATGATTACGACATCCGATGTTTGCAAGAGACCTCCTCCTCTTTAGCTTTCATTTTTATTGGAAAACTATCTATCTTCACCGTCTATGATTTCCCTAACGGTAATGGCCCTTACCGGGGACCTGGAAGTATCGGGCAGGACATCTTCAGGAGCCGTATGTTTTGATAGCATCTGGCTTACCAGGCGGCGGCAGGTCCTGCCCTGGCAAAGGCCCATGCCGGCCCGGGTCCTCTTCTTTATACCTGCAATTGTTCTGGCTCCGTCTTCTATGGCCTCTTCTATTTCCTTTCTGCTTACTTCCTCACAGCGGCAGATATATTCTTCATTCATCATCAGACCCCTCCAATCGCTTTATGCTGCGCACGACATCTATATATGCCTGGTCAACCTCTACGGTAATAACTGCGGTATGATCGTAATTCGGGGCTTTTACGACTCTCAAAACCCTGCCGGAAGTTACGACCTTTCCGCTGCGGTCAACGCAGTCCACCGTGTCGCCTCTCTTCGGCAGGGGATGGTATTCGTAGGGAAAGCTTATCTGGGCCTTTTCCCTGGCGCCGTTTACCACGAATATGGCAAGGCCGGGACAGGCGGCGATGCAATTTCCGCAACCTATGCATTTATCCTGGTCCAGGACCGGCAGATTCGTGATGGGCTTTCCTACTTTTATTGCTCCGTAGGGGCAGGCCTCTTCACAGGGGTTGCAGGGGATTTCCTGGACGCACTCTATACATGCCACGGGCCCCTTCCTGATCCTGTCCTTGCTAGGAACTCCGGGGCTCTTTTCAAGCTCCTCCATCGAAGGGAAGCCCTGGTACAGCACTCCCTTTTTTTCCATCATGCCAACTGCCTCCTTGCTTGCA
>LFSJ01000065.1:6338-8929 GCA_001512695.1 Tepidanaerobacter sp. DTU063
TCGTAGTAGCCCAGGCTTTCAGCACTGGCCACTCCGGCCAGCCTTCCCTCTTCCATGGCGGAAGAAGCTTCCTCCACTCCGGTTATGTCACCGGCCACGTAGATGCCTGGGAGGGTAGTCTCCATGTTTTCATCGTGAATGGGCACGTGGCCGCCAAGGGGCGGGATAAAGGTAAACTCGCAGCCTGCCATCCAGGCCAGTTCCGTTAAGGGGGATAAGCCTACGGCCAGGCACACGGTGTCAGCTTCCAGGGTCCTTTCGGTGCCAGGTACTGGCTGCCATTTTTCATCGAGGCTGGTTATGACCACCCTTTCCACCGCTTCCTCCCCTATGACCTCTTTTATGGTGGTAGAGACGTATACGGGCACACCCGCCCTTCGAATTTTGGCAGCGTGGACGCCGTAGCCGCCGATTTGGGGGGCCGCTTCGATTAAGGCTACCACGTCCGCTCCCGCCTGCATCAGCTGGTACGATACTATCAGGCCTACGTTGCCCGAGCCCACCATCAGTATTTTCTTGCCGGGCAGGACCCTGTGGACGTTTATCATGGTCTGGGCGGCACCGGCCCCCATGACCCCGGGCAGGGTGCAGCCGGGAAAGGCCAGGGCATTTTCCGAAGCTCCCGCCGCGATGACTATTCTGTCCGCTTGCAGGGCGTAGTCTTTGCCATCTTTAATATAGGCCAGAGTCTTGTCCTCGTATATGCCGTATACGGCGGCATTCAAGAGCACTTCTACTCCCAGCTCTTCCGTTTCCTTTAAAAGCTGCTCTCCTATTCTAAAGCCCCGGGTCCCGGCCTGGTGTTCCCTGGAGCCGAAGAACTTGTGAATCTGTTTAAAGAGCTGGCCGCCAGGCTTTAAGTTTTCGTCAAGCAGGGTGACCTTGGCCCCTGCCCTGGCCGCTTCCACGGCGCATGACAGGCCCGCAGGTCCCGCACCTATTATGGCAATTTCAGTCCTCTTCATGGCTTCTCACCCCATTCACCCAAACCTTTTTGCGTCCTTACAACCATTCCGTCCCTTACCGGGGTCACGCATGTCCTCACATTGGGCACCCCGTCGACTATCATGACGCAGTCGGTGCATCGGCCTATGGCGCAGAATATGCCCCTGGGCTTGTGGTACTTGGAGGTTTCCCGAATCTTTCGAATCCCCGCCGCAAGCAGTGCGGCAGCTATGGGTTCCCCTTCGATGGCTGGCACCTTTTTGCCGTCTACTATGATGCTTGCATTGCATTTTCTTGAATCATCATCCAGGATGGGGTGATGCTTAATACGCAATTTTGCTACCTCCTATACTATGCGCAAATTTCTTTCAGTACAAAAAATTGTGTCAATATGCTTAAAAATGTTTAGCCCGGATTTTACACCGGGCTATATTCTCAAGGCTTTAGACCTTTGCACTTGGTCCTTCAGTTGCAGGTACATCCGGGGTTACCAGTGAAACGACGATGGTCACCACCGCCGATATTGCCACACCCCACAGTATGCCCAGGGATGACAGCGAGATCACCGAACCGACTATTATGCCAAGGCGGGCGCCCCAGGGGGTGATGCGGCTGTTTCTGGTACCCATGGTGAAGGGTTCTCCCGTCTTTTTCCAGAGAAGGCCTACCAGGAGCACAGGCACTATGCCTCCACCGGCCATGGTGTACGCCTTGGAGAAGAGGCCTATGATGCTGGAAGAGTAAATGGCTGCCAGGGATGAGAAAACACCGACTATGATTGTAAGCCACTGGGCGTATTTTACCAGTTCCTGGTCGGTTTTATCCGGTGCAAAGGGCCTTATCAGGTCGTTGACCAGGATGATGGAAGCGGCGTTTAAGTTGGAGTCGGCACTGGACATGGCAGCAGCCAGTATCAGGGTGTATACCACGGCCAGAACCCATGTAGGCACGTAATTCAGCATGAGCCAGGGCATGGCCTGGTTGGGATCTGCCAGGTTGGGATTGACGGCACGGGTTACGATACCTACGATGGCGGTAAGGCTGACAAAGACCACTGCTGCGATACCGCTGATTAGCATACCAGTTCTGGCGGTGGAGGAGTCCTTAGCGGCAAAACACCTCTGCCAGTAGATCTGGGCTGCCAGTATGCCGAAACAGCCGGTTACGAAGTTTTTCATAATAGTTCCTACGGGGACATTGCTGAGGGTTCCGAGTTCAGCCGCCCCGACTTCCGCCAACTTCTGCTGCAGCACGGCCATGGAGAAGTTTACTGGAGCCAATGCATATCCGTAGAATATAAAGGCGAAAATTACTACTATGATACCTTGGAGAAAGTCCGTCCAGACTACCGAGTATATGCCTCCTAAATAAGTATATATGATGAATACCACGTTGAAAAGCATGATGATGGGAATGGGATCCGCTCCGGTGAACACGGCGAATATGTCGCCGAGACCCTTGGCCTGGCCTCCAACCCAGGCGATCATGATACAGGCTGTAAGCAAGCCGGTGATGGCCCTCGTCACCTTGTCGCGAACCAACAGGTCATCCATCATCTCTGAAAGGGTGTTGTAAGTAAATCTTCCTGCAAAACCTGCAAATATTATTGCGAAGATAATCTTGGAACCCTGTTCGCCAAAGACAAA
>LFSJ01000065.1:9062-10624 GCA_001512695.1 Tepidanaerobacter sp. DTU063
ATGGCAGATAAACTCATGAAGTAAATTCGCCTCCTTTTTTGAATTTTTTGCAATCTTATACACTACCCTTATTATTCTGAAATAATCACCTCCTTTTTCCCACAGCAAAACTTTCTTACTAAAAAGTATATTAACCAGAAGGTGTAAAAATAAGCAATGCAAAAAATATGCCAACCGGAAAATGCTATGGCTTGCTATTTCGTATGAGTAGGGGTCATCATCGATTTCTAAAAAATATAAAAAACACGAACTGGACAGGAATATATAAGCACATAAGCAGTTTACAGAATTTAAAAGTTATTTCTAGATTTTAGAAATAATCGTCACCGAATGCCGTATTTTTTTATTTTGTTGTACAAAGTGGCAAGAGAAATTTTTAAGGCCTCGGCCGCCTTTCGTTTGCCCTCCACGCTACTTCCGAATTCTTTTAAAGCTCTCATAATCAAGTCCTTTTCCATTTCTTCTAAGGGCATGATTGCATCCCTGCTGCTGGATTTGATTTTAACCTGGTCAAAGTAAGGACGCAGCAGGTCATCGGTTATCCATTCCCCCTGGCTCATCAGGATGGTCCGCTCCAGGATGTTCATGAGTTCACGGACATTGCCCGGCCAATCGTATGAAAGGAGCATGTCCTTTGCCTTTTCCGTGACCCCCTTTATGTTCTTTTGAAATTTTCTGTTGAAGTGTTCAATATACACCCTGGTAAGGGCCGGTATGTCCTCCCGCCTTTCTCTGAGGGGAGGTATGTTGATATTTATTACATTCAGCCTGAAATACAGGTCTTCCCTGAAGGCACCCGAACCGATCAGCGCCAGCAGGTCCCGATTGGTAGCTGAAATGATCCTCACGTCAATCTTGATGGGTTTGTTGCCGCCGATGCGCTCGATTTCCCGCTCCTGGATAACACGGAGCAGCTTTGCCTGGAGCATGGGGCTCATGTCCCCTATTTCATCCAGGAAAATGGTGCCGCCGCTGGCCAGTTCGAACTTGCCCAGCTTTAGCTTGCTGGCACCCGTAAAGGCTCCAGCTTCATAGCCGAAAAGCTCGCTCTCCAAGAGATTTTCAGGGATGGCAGCACAGTTGACCTTGATAAAGGGCTTGCCGGCCCTGGGGCTTTCGGCGTGGATGGCGTTGGCGAATATTTCCTTGCCGGTGCCGCTCTCACCGGTGATGAGGATGGTGGAGTCCTCCCTTGCAGCCTTCCTGGCCAGGTTTATGATGTTTTTCATCTTGCTGCTCTCGCAGATTATGTCGTCAAATCTTCCCCGTCCTTCGCTGAGCTTAATAATTTCGTCCCTTAAGCCGTTGATTACGGAAGTGGAGCGCTGTAGCTCCTCGGTCAGGCGGAGGACCTCGGTTATGTCCTGGAATACTACCACGGCGCCGATCATCTCGCCGTTTATTATTATGGGAGAAGCGTTGGAAATGACTTCGGCATTCGAGCCCACGGCCTTATTACGCTTGCCCATACAGGGCTTGCCTGTCCTCAAAACCTCAACCAGGGCGCCATCTGGGGACACTTCAAAGACATTCGTACCTATGCGCTGCGAGGCGGGGATGCC
>LFSJ01000065.1:10690-16830 GCA_001512695.1 Tepidanaerobacter sp. DTU063
GGTGCCTCCACCAGGACGGTGCTATCGGGCAGTTGGCTGTGCAGTTCCCTTGCCAAATCCTTGTTTCCCGTCACCTCAAATACCACATCCAGGCTGCAGGATGACAAGAGTTCCTTGACGGTTGAAAAGCACTTTATGCCCGCCTTTTTTGCCGCATCCAAACCTCGTGCGGAGGAATTGATGTCCGCAATCCCTTCAATTGTTATGTTGTCCATTTCAATCAGGGTCTCCAAAAGGGCGCTGCCGCCCCGGCCGGCCCCTATTATCCCCACTTTGAATTTTTTCACACTGACCACCCCGTCTGAAGCCTCCCAGGAAGCAGGTTATTCGCATTAGAGTCACTTAGGATTATTTCTGCACGAAATAAAAAAAATCCTCCTAGTAAACTAGGAGAAATTATAGAAAGCTTGTAAAGGAGTGGATGAAAAACAATATATTAGATTTATTTTTTATCAAGTAAGCCGCGCTCGATTAACACTTCTCCGATTTGAATGGTGTTGGTAGCCGCGCCTTTCCTTATCTGGTCCCCACAGGTCCACAGCCATATTCCATTTTCGCTGGAAGTGTCCCGGCGTATCCTGCCCACGTATATGATGTCCTGGCCCTGTGTAGTAAGGGGCGTCGGGTAGATATTGTTAGAGGGATCGTCGTATACCTTTACTCCCGGGGCTTTTGACAGGATGTCCCTGACCTCATCAGGGGTGATTTTTTTCTTGGTTTCCAGGAGAATTGATTCGCAGTGACTTCTCATTACCGGTATGCGCACGGTGGTGCTGCTTATCCTTAGATCGGGGTCGTGGAAGATTTTGCGGGTTTCGTAGTACATCTTCCACTCTTCCTTGGTGTAGTCCTGTTCCATAAAGACATCTATGTGAGGGATGGCGTTAAAAGCTATGGGGCAGGTAAAGGCTTTGGGCTCTGGCATGGGCTCGCCTTTGGCGTAGGAGCGAACCTGTTCGTCCAGCTCAGCTATGCCCTTGACTCCGGCTCCGGAAGCCGCCTGGTACGTGGATACTATGATCCTGGTGACACCCGCATAATCGTAAATGGGCTTTAAAGGGACGCACAGGATTATGGTGGCGCAATTGGGATTTGATATGATGCCGCTGTGCCAGTCCACGTCTTCCGGGTTTATTTCTGGTATTACCAGGGGGACCGACGGGTCCAGCCGGAAGGAACTGCCGTTATCGATGACCACGGCTCCATTTTTGACAAAGACCGGGGCCAGTACCTTGCTCACGGGGCCGGCGGCAAAAAAGGCAATGTCTATGCCCTTTATATTGTCCTCGTCCACCTTCTCTACCGTAAACTCACTGCCCTTGAAGGTAATCTTCTTTCCCGCTTCGCTTTCATGGGCAAAAAGCCTGATGCTTTCTATCGGAAAGTCCCTTTCTTCAAGGATTTTCAGCATTTCAGTGCCTACTGCACCGGTAGCACCAACTACTGCTATGTGATATTTTTTCATGGGGAAACCTCCAAAGCAATTAGATTTTTTAAAGATAAGTAATGCAAAATCCGTGCCAATCTGCAGCGAAGGCGCGCGAAAGCCTACGATGCTAATTGGCGGTATCGAGAACGCAAAAATATGCGGCCCGATTCTAACTTTTAGAACTACTTTTTAAAAACTATAACCTGCCGCGGGGACGTTTCGTTTGCCAGGTTCATAGTTCCGAGTTCCTTACCGCGTTCTCAATTATGCTTCTCCCTATGCCCATAACCCTGCTTAACTGCCTCATGCTGGCTCCTGTCATATTATATATTTCCAAGATAATCTTGTCACGTTCATTTTTGGGCAGTCTGGCCAGTGAATTAATATCCACTATGCCATTAATTCTGCTTAGCAAATCTTTATCCGTATATTTTTGCTTAACTTCATAATCCAAAAATTTGTCGTCATTTGGTTTGTTCATGAATTCCTCAAAGCTCTCTTGTGTACTGAAATAGGCCGCGATTAGCCCCGGATCAATGCTGGTGCTTTTGCCCTTATAGAAATCGATATAATCCTTATAGCTGCTCCATTCATAGTCCCCAGCTTTTTTCACCATTTTGGCCTTGACGGGGTTTTGGTGTATGTACCTTGCTGCTGCAACAAGGTATCTTTCGCTTTCGATTGCCTCGCTTCTGTACCTGTTTTGAAAGAGATGGCCGGTTCTGCCGTGCCTGTTGTTAAACCATTGCACGTAGCCAACTGCTATTCTCTTGACGTTGTCGCCCAATTCTCCGCTTTCCCTCATAAGCAAGTGTACATGGTTGCCCATTAGGCAATAGGCATATAATTCAAACTCAGAAATCTCTTTTGCCCTGAAAAGATAATATAAGAATTTTTCCCTATCGCTATCGTCTAAAAATATGTACCTTCGATCAATACCCCTCAACATAATGTGGTAAATGCCGGTTTTGCTCTTCTCCCTCGCAGTTCTTGGCATTAGCATCACCCTGTTGCATTATACTTAATTTTCTGGAATATGGCAGACGAAACGTCCCCCTGCCAGGTGCAGGTGGCGGGTTTTATAGAGGCCGCGGGCCAGGGGCTTGTTTTCTTTGGGGCAGCTTCACGTGGTCAAGGGTCCACTGCATTACGGTTCCAACACTCAGGGCATAAGCCAGTGTCCCAATGCCCAAAGGGCCGCCCAAAAGCCAGCCGATAAGTGCGGCCATGCTTTCCATGACCGTCCTGATCGTGCCCGGCTTTTTTCCGGTAACATTGGAGATGCCGAGCATGAAACTGTCCCTTGGCCCGGCGCCCAGTTTGCCGTTAATGTAAGTTCCAAATCCAACTCCATTTGCAATAATGCCGATAATCAGGTATAAAATAGATACTATTAAGCTCTCCGTGGGTCTAACTAAATTCAAGGCATTATTTATGCCTATGTTCAAATCGAGAAAAAAGCCGAAGAAATACATGTTCATAACGGTGCCGATACCGGGTTTTATTTTTAAGGCCCACCCGATTAAAAGCATTAGTGCTCCGACCACCTGGGTGGCCCTGCCAACCGTAAACGGAGTGTGATTGGATATTCCCATGTGAAATACCATCCAGGGATCCACGCCGAATCCGGATTCCATTAGGAAAATCTTCCCTAAGGAGGCGATATATAAGCCGCCGAAAAAGAATAAGAGCTGATGAATAATCAAATTATCCCTGTTCAATGTGCTACTCCTTCTTCACAAACTTCTTTTGGTTGGGGCAGTTTTACGCGGTCAAGCGTCCACTGCATTACGCTTCCGACGCTTAAGGCATATACCAGTGTCCCAATGCCGAGAGGACCGCCCAAAAGCCAGCCGATAAATACGGCTGTGCATTCCATCCATGTCTTGATTGTGCCGGGCTTTTTCCCGGTAACATTTGAGATTCCGACCATAAAACCGTCTCTCGGGCCAACTCCCAATTGCCCGTTAAGGTATATCCCCAATCCTACGCCTATTATGATGATGCCGATGAGTAAGTATAGGATTGAAACTATTAAACTATCCGTTTGTTGTATTATGTTTAAAGTGTCATTGATGGTTATATTCAAATCAAGAAAATAACCGTAGCAAAACATGTTTAAAAATGTTCCGATGCTAGGCTTTATTTTTAATGCCCAGCCTATCAAGAGCATTATGGCTCCAACCCCCTGGGTCACCTGGCCAACCGTAAAGGGAACGTAATTAGAGATTCCCATGTGAAATACCATCCAGGGATCTACACCCAATCCTGATTGCTTGACAATAACCATGCCTACTGTAACGATATATAGTCCGCCCAAAAAAAATAAAAGTTTTGGAATGATTGATTTAAGCTTGCCCAATTTGCTGCTCCTTCTAATGTTTTTTATTAGTCATGTAGTTTTATTATAGCACGTAGTTATAGGCAATACAATTTGCTTGAAAGCTAGTTTATAGCGTCCCCTGTATGGATTTTATCAGCATTGTGGCGAAGCTGCCTGTTGGCAGTGTGAAGTTGAGTTGTAGTTTCGAAAAGCCCGGGTAGATATCATCAGCTTCAAAGAGTGGTTCTGTCATGCTTTCTTCCGTCACGTCGTCAGGGACCTGGCAGACGAAACGTCCCCCTGTCAGGTTTTCGGGATAGACTATGGCGGGGCGGAGGAAGGATTTGAAAAAGGATTTTCGGATTTTGGTCAGGTTGAAGTCGGAGGGTTTTAAGCCCCGCTGGGACAAAATGTCTTTTACGATTCGGGCCTCCTCAGGGTTTCCCGGGATTTTATAAGATACTGTGGGGATTTGCATGTTTTTTAGTTTTTTTAAAGCCCCTTCATCTAAATCTTTATAGAAAGTATAGTCCATGATTTTCCCTTTTACTTTAAAGGGGTTTGTTACGTGTTTTTGCAGGATTTGCTCTAAACTCAGGTTCCACAAGTAGCTTTGATAGGCAGAAAAGTGCATGGACAGTTCTTCTTTGGGGATGGCATTTATGGCCTTTACCAGTTGGCTTTTGCTGTCACCCTCCCAAAGGATTTTCATTATGTCCCTTTCGGCCTTGGTTTTGCACAGGGGGGCAATAGCCTGCCAGTCGCCCCAGAGTTCCTCTATTTTTCTTTTCCTCCGTTTTTCTTTCGTCTTGTCTCCCGGGCCAATTGTGGTAAAGTAGAGTTTTAGGGCGCCTTTGTAGTGCTTTCTGATGATCCTTTCCGCCAATATTTCGTCGGGATTTGCTATGCTGCCGAAGCGCTGGTCGTCAAAATAGTTCGGAAAGCCGAAGCGGCTGATTTCATCCAAACGCTCCAGGATCGATTCCCTCTGATGTTCGGGGATTTTTCTTAGGGTGATTTGGAAGTGGTTTCCTTTCATTAGCGCTGCGGAAATGAAATCATCGGCAAAGCCCACAGGGCTAAGTTTAACATTTGGCATGTCAAAGGAAAGGTCGTATCTCTTTGGCACGGAAATGTATTGATAGGTTATCGCATGGCGGTCCTTTCGGCCGCCGTAGCCTATGCTGGCCATGGCCATCTTGTTTTGCCTGGCAATGGCAAGCAGGGCGTCCATGGTGTTCCAGTGCCGCTTTTCCAAAAGGTATATGCGGTACTTGCCGTCATTCTTTAGTTTTAAATCAATGAGTTCCGTCACGATGAAGTCTTCCGGTATTACTTTTACCTTCAATATCGCTCATTCCTTTTATCAGTCCTTAAACTTTTCTTTGATAATATTATAGTATTAGCATGAACCTGGCAAACGAAACGTCCCCGTGGCAGGTTTGGTAGGTTGTGCGGGTTTCTATTTTGAGTATATCTCATTTGCCAGGTTTTTTAAACAAAAAGCAACGGAAAAAGTCTAGACATTAGTAGCACAAAACTGATAAACTAGTATGAGCAATAAATTTTATTAATAGATAGGGTGAGGGAAATTTTTACTAAAAAAATCAGCATAACTAAGTCTTTGGCTTTGGTTCTTGTTTTGGCAATAGGGCTCGGCTTGATAGCTTCAGCTTGCAGCAGCCAGGCATCCAGCGAAGTGGTGGCCAGGGTGAACAATGAAAAAATCACGAAAGATGAGCTGTACGAGTATTTGGTAAAGGAAAACGGCGATGCGGCCCTGAACACACTGGTCGCTAACAAAATAATTGAACTTGAGGCAAAAAAGCAAAATGTTGAGGTCACCGATGATGATTTGGACAAGGAAATTGATAAAATCGCAGAGCAGTACGGCGGCCGCGAAACTTTTGAGCAGTTTCTTGAAATGTACGGCACTCCGCTGGATGATATAAAGGAGACTCTCAGAACAAATATTACTGTCGAAAAGCTGCTGGGGGCCGAGGTAAAGATTGAAGAAGATGAAATGAAATCGTACTTTGAAATTAACAAGGAAAACTTCGGCGAAAAGGAACAGGTAAAGGCCAGCCACATTTTGGTGGACTCCGAGGAGAAGGCCGTAGAGGTCAAGGAAAAGCTTGAGGCCGGCGAGGACTTTGCAGCCCTGGCCAAGGAGTATTCCACAGACAGCAGCAATAGTGAACAAGGCGGAGACCTGGGATATTTTGCACGGGGCCAAATGGTGCAGGAATTCGAGGATGCCGCTTTTTCCATGGAAGTAGGCCAAATCAGCGACCCGGTAAAAACAGATTACGGATATCACATCATAAAGCTGGAAGATAAAAAGCCGGCAAAACAGGCCACATACGAAGAAAGCAAGGATGAAATAAG
>LFSJ01000065.1:16895-29708 GCA_001512695.1 Tepidanaerobacter sp. DTU063
CTTTTAAATAAGTAACGGATATAAAGCCTTCAGGAACGGTGAAAAATGCTGTCTTCCTGAAGGCTTTAACATTGTCAATCAATATGTTCGAAGAATTGAATGTTTAATCCGTTGGGGTCTTTAATGTAGAAAAATTTGATACTGGGATTGGGCTGGAAGGGGCCGCTGTGGATGGGAATGTCTTTTTCTTTGACAAATTCCATCATGTCATCTACGGAATCAACTTCAAAGCCCAGGGATATGTGATCACCGATATTTACATCCTCTATCGATTCATCTTTTATTAGCTCGACTTTGGTTTCTCCCATTCCCAAAAATGCGATTTCGACTCCGGGTCTTGCCTCGTACCTTCTGTCAAGGGTGAGACCCACAATCTCCTGATAGAACTTCAATGACTCTTCCAAGTCCTTGACGGTTATCGTGGCCCATAGAAATTTTCTCATAAAGACAACCTCCTTGTTTAAAATGTAATACAAATGGGGTGATAGAAATGAAAACCGTAAAATTGAGAAGGATGGGAAACAGCTTCGTTTTTACCGTTCCCAATGAACTTATAGAAAAATACAATTTTAAAGATGGCCAGGAGCTTTATGTTGTTGAAAGCAATAAGGGCTTTACTATAACGCCCTTCAATCCGGATTTTGAAAAGTGGGCGAAAGCCTTTGATAAAACTAATAGCAAATTCGGAAATAGCTTAAAGGAACTGGCAAAATAGCCGTTCGATTATAGGTAAAGGCAATCGGAACCGCAAGAGTGCGGTTGCCGCAGGTAGATTTTTTTATATAATCACCCTACGCGAGGCAAAAGCAGGGTGATTATTTTTTTGATGCTTCTAGATTCTCTATCAATTCCTTTATTTCTTCAATCCCCTCTTTTGTCACCGATGATACAAGGAAATAGTCGCCGTTGACCCCGCACAGCTTGAGGTTCTTTCTTGCCCTTTCGATGTTGGCCAGGGGAGAGTCTATCTTGGTTATGATTCCGAAGATGGGGACGTTGAACATGGTGGCAAAGCCGGGAGGTGTGGTGGGCTCTTGTCTGGTGGCGTCCTGCACCACAAAAATCGCATCGGCATCCATTGCAGTAGTTGTGACTGCATAGTTTAACCTGGGTATATCCATGTACTCACCGGGGATGTCGATGAAGCCATTTTGAAAGGTTAGGGCCTGGGTCTTTTTGGCTTCCCCTGTGCCGGTAATTGCTTTTATGAGGGAAGTCTTGCCCGCACCGGAAGCTCCAATCAGCATGATCTTCTTGTCCAATTATTTCACCTCG
Source organism: Tepidanaerobacter sp. DTU063 (assembly GCA_001512695.1). GTDB lineage: Bacteria > Bacillota > Thermosediminibacteria > Thermosediminibacterales > Tepidanaerobacteraceae > DTU063. The sequence goes on from LFSJ01000065.1 coordinate 18,171, forward strand.
AAATGCTTTTGCGTATATTTTAGCATAAAAACTTACGGTCAAGGAACTGATTCCTTGACCGTCACCGTTAACTATGCAAGTATTATGCCGCTACATCGGATTTGGTATCAACTTTTTTCGGAGCAAATAAGCTGGCCACCATTATTGCCGTTACGCCGGCTACCAATTTGCCCACGATCATGGGGAAGATCATTTCCTTGGCCACACCGGCGGTAAAGCCGAGGTGGTCGCCGAAGGTAAAGGCTGCGCTTACGGCAAAAGCTACGTTCAAGACCTTGCCCCTCGGGTCCATGTTGTGGAGGATCTGGAACATGGGGATGTTGTTGGCCAGGGTTGCTACCATGCCTGCGGCAGCCACATCGTTCATTCCCAGCGCCTTGCCCACCGACATCAAGGGCTTTTTAAACACCTTAGTTATGACATTTACCATGGGGAAGGCCCCGGCCAATACTATAGCAATACTTCCGATTATTTCTATACCATCGGTAATGGGAGCCATTCCGGGAATTATGACAATACCGGTAAGGGTTTCGACGATTATAGCCGCCAGACCAATGGTGATGACTACTACCACGCCTTTGCCGAAAACGTTAAAGCCGGATATCATCTTGCTGGGTATTTTCCACAAGCCCAGGGCTATCAGGGCTGCAACTAAAACTATGGGAACCAGGTTGCTAATAACCATGCCTATGGGGAAGCCAGCCACCAAGCCTCCGGCAAAGCAGCCGATGGGAATGGTAATCATGCCTGCCAGGATTCCGGTAGCAAGGGCACCATGGTCCTCCTGCTTGATTATGCCAAGGGCCACGGGTATGGTAAAGACTATGGTTGGGCCCATCATGGCTCCGAGGATGGTGCCTGCAAAAAGGCCTGCCTGGGGGTCTCTCGCCATTTCCATGGCCAGGGGGAATCCTCCCATGTCGTTGGCCAGGAGGGTCGTGGCAAACATGGCCGGGTCAGCCCCCAGTGCAGAGTATACCGGCACGATTATCGGCTCCAGTATTTTGGCCAGAACCGGGGCCAAAGAGACTACACCGACCATGGCCAGGGCCAGCGAGCCCATGGCGTTAAAGCCTTCCTCAAACTGTTCCCCCAATCCGTACTTGTTGCCAAGTATCCTGTCAATCGCACCTAAGACCATGAAGATTACCATGATATTGAGGATAATTTGATTGATACTCAATATATACACCCCTCTCCTGTTCTATAGTTGCTTTTTTGCACGCTGAATAATTAGGAAGACCGTTTAATATATTCAAATCACTGCCCATCATAAGTTCACATTTATACCACTTCCTTTGTTGTCGTATATTTTCTTGACCAGGGAAGCTACATGTGCTCCTGCTTCCACCGGCGGCATGCCCTTGTCGTGAATGTTGGAAACGACGCTCCTGTCCGATTCGACCGTGCCCTTCTTCGGCCTCCAGCAAAGGTAGGCGCTCATGCTGGTGGCGGTTCCGAGGCCGGGCCTTTCTCCGATTAGTTCGACCACCACATCGGCCTGAATCACTTCATTTACCGCATCCATTACGGGTACGCGGCCGAACTTGATAAAAAATGGAACTCCCACTTCCATGTCGTACGCTTTCAGGCCTTCCAGCAGTGCCGGGAGAAAGTCGGGGACATTGGCCTCGATGGCCTTCGAGCTCAAGCCGTCCACCACGATGACCTGCACCTGGGGCTTTAAGGGGCATCGCTTGCGAATCTCTTCCTTGGCCTCCTCCGACAGTATCCTGCCCAAGTCGGGCCGGGTCAGGTACTCATCCTTGTCCCGGACCACGGTCTTGACGGTAAAGAGCCCCATCCTGTCCAGGAAATCATCGGACACGTCGCTGAAGACCGCATCCATGGCAGAAGCATGGTCCGCCCTAAATCTCAGCCAGGGAATGGTGAGGTACCTGGGGCCAGTTCTTCCCAGGGCGATGCGGGCAGGTGTGAGGCTTTTCAGCCTTATCAGGTATTCTTCATCGATGGGCTCTTTTATGAAGACTTTTTCATAGAGGCTGTACTCCGAAATATCGCTAAACTCTACCGTTTCTTCATTATATGTGCTTTTTTCAACTTGATTCTCGACAGACCTCATTTCAATGTCAGCTTTTTCTTCCTTGCCCTTTAGCTCCTCTATTACCTTCCTGACGATGCTTTCAATTTGCTCATCTTTAAAAAGTGCCATCGTATCACCTTCTTCCCGGAGGCGTTATTTTTGAAAACAGGGAAGGATCGCCGGCAATTTCCGTCAGCTTGCCGTCTTTCATTATCCCCATGTCCTCCAGCCACTTTTCAAATTCCGGCGCCGGCCTGAGGCCAAGCAGCTCCCTAAGGGTTGCATCATCGTGGTAGCTGGTGTCCTGGTAGCTGAGCATGCAGTCATCGCTGCCGGGAACACCCATGTAGTAGTTGGCTCCCGCCATTGCCAAAAGCATTATGGCGTTTTCCTGGTCATTCTGGTCCACCTTGACGTGGTTGGTATAGCAGGGGGCCATCCCCATGGGCAATCCTATGAGTTTGCCCATGAAGTGATCTTCCAGGCTGGCACGGATTATCTGCTTGCCATCGTACAAGGTCTCAGGGCCAATAAAGCCGGATACGTTGTTTACCATAAAGGGCATGTATCTCCTGCCAAAACCGTAGGTCCTGGCTTCAAGGGTCTGCATATCCGCACCGTGGTGGCTTTCCAGGGACAGTTCCGAACCCTGGCCGGTTTCGAAGTACATCAGGTTTGGCCCTGCAGCGTAGCCTTCCCTCTTTATCAGGTCAAGGGCCTCATCCAGGATGGATGCACTGACGCCGAATACCTTGTTGCAGCTTTCGCTGCCGGCAATGCTCTGGAAGAACATGCATGCCTTTGCGCCCTTCTCCACCGCCTTCATTTGTGTTGTCACGTGGGACAGCACGCAGTTTTGGGTGGGTATGGCCCATTCCATGATGAAATCGTAGGTGGCATTCAGTAGCTTTATGGTATTTTCTACCGTATCTTCATTGGGGTTTATGCCGATTACCGCATCGCCGGAGCCATAGCTGAGGCCCTCCATTACCGATGCCAGGATGCCTTCTACGCTGTCGGCGGGATGGTTGGGCTGTATGCGGTAAGACAGGGTGCCGGGGAGACCAATTTCCGTCCTATTCTTGGTGACGACCCGTATTTTGGAGGCGGCATAGACCAGGTCCATGTTGGACATGAGCTTTGCCACGGCCGAAACCATCTCAGCCGTAAGGCCAACCGAAATGCGGCGTATGTCCTCTCCGGCGGTGCCATGGGAAAGGAGCCATTCCCTAAATTCCGCTACCGTCATGTGACTGATGCTGTTATACACTCCCTTGCAAAGGCCGTCATCGATGACCCTGGTGACTTCGTCCTCTTCGTAAGGAATGACCGGGTTTTCCCTGAGCTCCTTTAAGGTCAGTTCCGCCAAAACCCTCTTGGCCGCTATCCTCTCCTCATTGCTCTCTGCAGCAATTTTGGCAAACACGTCACCGGACTTTTCCTCACTGGCCTTGGCCAGGATTTCCTTTATGGAAAAGAAGGTATAGTGTTTGCCAAAGAGTCTCGTGGTCCAAGGCATGCCTAATCACCTCCCAGCATGCTTATTTTTTCCAGGACCAGCTCTGCAATTTTATCACACAGGGCAGGGTCGAGCTTTTTTTCATTGCAGATTTCCCTAATCATCTCCCTGATACTCTCGCGACTGTCCCTTTCCTTTAGCTTAATTCCCGCCACCTTTAAGGCATCCTTGGCCCCCGGCAGCAGCATAGTATCGGGGTCAATATAGATTTCCTTGACTCCCTGAAAATAGAGTTCCTGTATGTCCTGAGCGGTTATTATTTTCCTGCTCACCATTTCACCCCCTCAAAGAACAGCTTTCAGCACGTCCCTGGAAACCGATGGAATTACTATGCTCTTTACCAGCATTCCTTCCTCTTGAGCGGTCTTTACGCCTGCCTGCACGGCGGACTCCACGGCACTGACATCGCCCAGCATGGTAACGTAGGATTTGCCGCCCAAGCCCATGGCAGGCCGTATTTCTACCAGTCTAGCTCCTCCGGTCTTGGCTGCGGCATCTGCTGCCAGAATGCAGGAAGCTACCGAAAATGTCTCGATGACCCCCAAGGCACTGAGGCTTTCAATCTCTTCGATTGCGGTAGCTGCCTCCAAGGCTGTGAAGACTTCCCTGTGGACATTTGTGATGAATATGCTATCTGCCAGGTACTGCTCTACTATCTGCCTGCCCACATTAAGTGAGTTTCGCACCGCCTCCACGTCGCCACCTATCAGGACGATGTATTTACCGGGGCAAATAGGCCTGGCTAAGTACAATTTGACCGGTGCTTTCTTGACCATGGCATCGGCTGCATCAATACCTGCAGCTATGCTTATGCTCTCTATGAAGCCTATTGCTCTTTCCACCTGTCATCCACCCCCCGGATAACAATTTTGTCGTTGTCGCATTTGACAACGGTGCCATCGATACTGGCATGAACGTGACAGCCGAGTTTGTCTTCCGGAACCCTGCCAATGAGCTGGCCCTTCCTTACCTTCTCCCCTTCGGCAACTATCGGAACTGCAGGTGCTCCCGCGTGCTGCTTCGTACGTATGGTCACTTCCGGGGGCTCTACGAAGCTGCCGTCCACCAAAAAGCCATGCTTGTCGTACTCCGTTATCTTCAGCCTGGCCTTCAAACGTCCGGTAGGGACCTTCCGCCAGTCCCTGGCCTCTCGGGGCAGGAATTCCGTCCTTTCTGTGCTGTATCTTAAGCCGGCTTTGGCCATTTCCTTTTTAATGATTGAATTTACGTATCTGGGCGATAGCTGCTGAGGGCAGGAATAGGCTTCGCACAAGCCGCACTCGCAGCAAAGGAAGGCCTGTTTTATGTGGCCGGTGCTGAGTCTAAAGCCGGCAATTTGCATGGTCTTGTTGGGCTGCAGGTCGTGGCCCAAAAGGTATCGGGGGCACTGCAGAGTGCAGTACAGGCACTGGATGCAGGCAATGCTTGCCATCTTAAGGATGTAGTCAAGGTCGTATTCCTTTTGCCTTACGGCGTGATGATTCTTGGGGAAAACTAATAGGCCGCCGGTAACCTTAGTAATGGGCGAGTCGGGACTTACGATGTTGCCCATCATAGGCCCGCCATCGATGATGACCTTGTCCTTATAGTCAATGCCTAGGAAGCTTAAAAGCCAGCCGATTTGGGTGCCTACGGGTACTCTTAAGGTAATCGGGTTCGGCACATCGCCGCCGACGGTGATGAATTTGTCAGTTACGGGAAGGCCCTCTTCAATGGCAAGGCAGACATTGTACAGGGTCTCGATGTTGTTTACGATGGCCCCAACGGCAAGAGGTATCCCCCCTTCCGGCACCACCCTGCCGGTAACCTCATATACCGTTACATGCTCGTCGCCTGCGGGGAAGAAGTCCTCCATCTCAAATAACTCCACATCCAGCTTGGAGCTTTCCCTGTACTCCTTCAGCGACTTGATGGCATTTTTGTACTTGCGCTTTAATGCAACTACTGCCTTTTTTGCTCCCGTGTACTCTTTTAAATGGTTTAAGCCCTTCAGCACCTTGTCGGGGAATCTGGCCATTATTTCCTTGCTCACATCCAGGAGCGGTTCGCATTCGGCGCCGTTGGCAATGTAGTAGTCGATGCCCTGCTGCTGGAGCTTTGCATAGGTGGGAAATCCTCCCCCTCCGGCTCCTACTATGCCCTTGTCTCTCAACAGTTCCCTGATATCCAATGTCACCATCTCCTAGCCGCTAGATTCAAAATCCATGGAGTCTATTATCCCTACAACCGCAGCATCTATGGGCAAGGACTCACCGGTGGCTTTGCGCGCGGAACTTCCGGAAGTTACTATTACCAGCTCCCCGATGCCTGCCCCTATATTGTCTACCGCCACAAAGGGCGGGCCGATTTCCCTTTGGTTCTCGTCGACCTTGGTCACGATTAAAAACTTCTGGCCCTTCAAGGCCTCCTCTTTTCTCGTTGCCCATACGTTGCCCTTGACTCTGCAAATCTGCATCTATTTCACCGCCCATTCGATGATGATATTTTTGTCCTTGGCTATGTCCCTTGCCATGGGAGTTACGATGGTATTGGGTATAAGCGCGATGCTGCCATACCCTGCCTGGGCAGCTTGAAGTATCACATCAGCCGTCACGGGCGCCCTTTCCTGGATGACCAGGGTCTTGCCGTCTGCAGCGATCGGCGACTCGCTTTCTCCCGATGCTTTCCGATCGTGAGCTAACAGGTAGGTTAACTCCTTTGCCTTACAGAGCTTTACCCCCAGCTGTTCAATCCTCCTCAATATTTCATTTACCATGCGGCCATAAGCGGGGGGCATGGCCAGTGTATTTATGGAGTCGGTGACGGCGATTACTTCCTTTTTCAGCAGCAGGCCGCAGGCCATGGCTTCAGTGGCCACAGAATCCCTTATGCCCACGGCAGCTTTGGCTGCGGTGTTTTGAGTCAAGGTGGGAAAGATGATGGCTTTGGCCTCGTAGATGGCATAGTGCAGCTTATCTGCCGGGAGTTCTTCAAATTCTATCGTCTCGCGCACCCTTTCCCTGCCGATGACTTTCTCCGCCGCCGGCGTAAAGGCTGCAAGCAAAGCATAATCTCGTGAAAACCCCTTTAAACCGGCAAGCACTCCGTCCAGGTTTTCCGTGCCGCCGGTAAAGACAAGAATCAGTTTGTCTTTGTGCTTAGGGTTTTCTCTGTTTTCCTCTTGGACTTTCATCTCGCCGTCGAGTCTCTTTAGCACTTCCCGGGTTACGGCGTCAATAATATGCTTCAACTCTTCTCGATTCAAAAGTGTTCACCCCCAAACAACTAAGAGCAATTCCTAAGGGTGTTACAAGTAACGGGTTCCGCGGTTTTACGGTAGGAATTCCCAGTTCATCCTCTATGATCTCTTCGATGCCTTCCAGGCAGCAGGTGCCGCCCACAAGGTATATGCTGTCTATGTTAAATCCACGTATTTTGTCCTTTATGATGCTGGCCACCTTCTGCACAACGGGCTTTACCATGAACATGACCTTTCGGTGGTTCTTCGGGTCTTTTTTGAAATCTTCCGCCTCTTCGAAGCTCATCTTTTGGGCACCGGCAATGACCAGGGAGAAGTGGGTCCCGCCTGTTGGCTCGTCGGCAGTGTAAACTACCTGGCCATCCTGGATGACGGCGATGCCGGTTGTGCCGCCGCCTATGTCCACGACAGCTCCGTTGCTAATGCCCAGGACGTTGTTGGCGGCCGTCGGCTCATCTATCATGTTGATGACCTCAAAGCCGGCACCCTCACACACGTAAAAGTGGGACTTTACGGTGCTCTTGCCCGTGTCGGGAGGAAAGGCGCCGGCGCCTTTGACAAGCTCCGTTCCAAGTTTTGCTTCCAGCTCGGTTTTTAGCTCCCGGAGTATACTGGTGGCCCCGGTAAAATCCACCACGACGCCGTCCCGCACCACCTGGGCGAAGCGGTAGCTTGCGGCTACAGGGTTGCCCAGGGAGTCCACAACGGTGAGGACCATGTAGGCAGTTCCCAAGTCGATGCCCGAAAAGAGTTCCCCCTTGAAGGCTTTCGGCCGGGCCATACATCCTTCCAGCTGATAAATGAGGCTGTCTGCCCTATCCATGGAAAACACGGTCAGACCCCTCCTCTCTCCAGGTACACCGTATCGTTGTTTTTTATGCCCAGGGCATTGGCTTCCTCCACATCCAGGTGGCATTCCAGGGCGTAGTTGGGGCTGACCCGGACGATCACGTCACCCAAAATCCCCCGGCGGGGACCCGAGTTAAACCTGATTCTCACCATCTCCTTGTCTTTGATGCCATACTTTTCTGCATCCTTGCTGTTCATGTGGATATGCCGCCTGGCCACTATGACCCCTTCCTTCATGTGGACTACTCCGCGGGGGCCAACCAGGTATATGCCGGGACTGCCTTCTACCTGACCGGAATCCCTGAGCACCGGCTCGATTCCAAGGTGATAGCAGTCGCCAACGGATATCTCCAGTTGACATGCCTTCCGCAGGGGACCTACCACCCTGACCCGGTCAAAGTGGCCCTTGGGCCCAATCACCTTGACCGTCTCCGCGGCAGCAAACTCCCCGGGCTGGCGCAGAAATCTCTTAATGTTAAGGGCTTCGTCCCCAAAGAGGACCTGTCTGGCATTTTCGTCCAGGTGGATGTGGCGGTTGGAGACGGTCACCGGGACGGGAATCTGCACCAGCCTGGCAGTAAGTTCTTCAGTTATGAGTTTTGCCAATAAATCCCTATTCATAATATTACCCCTGACCTTTATATTTACCGGCTTCTAAGCGGCACATCATGACGTATACGGCGCTGCTCAAGCGATTTAAGGCCGTCAGTATGTCTTCCCTCTGGGGCCCCTCCGTCGGGTCTAGAAATGCTTCCACTGCGGCAAGTTCCGTTTCCCTGACCTGGGTTCTGACTAGATTTAGATAGGCCATCATCTCTCCCATTTCATAATTGGGCAGGATGTGGGGGACGCCCAAGGCCTTTTTGGGATTGTGGGAAATCTCGCGAATTTCCTGGTGTGAAAGGCCGAAGAAGCCAAAGTCCTCTACGGGCTCGGATAGGACCTCTGCCCTTAGAAGCTTTCTGACAAAGTTTAATATTTCATCCAGGTCCTTGACTATGTTTTCCATTCTCAGCTGTTTTGCCCTTACTTGGGCCAACAGAATGTGTGCTTGCAGGGAATCTATTTTTCCCCGGAGCTTTATCCTGGGATGGGTCTTGGGAACCAGGTAATTACCCCGGAGATGAGTATAAGCTTCCGGCTTTTTATCGGTGCCTATGTCCGTCCCCAGCAGGATGTACCTCGGCTTTTTAGGTGGAGTTTCCGGATCTGCTGCAGTTTTGCCGGGGTCCTTGCTTTCTTCCCGGAGAGGCGTTTTTTCATCCGAAAAGACCAGCTCGATTTTGTTTTCATTGAGAAAGCTCTTGGCAGCCGGTGTGAGAATGGTGCCCGGAGGAACCCTGTACGTTGTGATATCACCCAAGTTCTTCAGGTCGCTTCGAAGGTCCAGTTCGGTTATGACTTTCACATTTTTCACACTCCTAGCGCTGCAAAAATCTTTGTTGTCAGGTAAGCCCGAAAAGGGGGCTTACCTGACAACCTTTCAGCTTTTACAGGCTTTTAGGCCTTTTAACGGAAGCGAATTATTCCTTTTTGTCCAGCCGGGGCAGGATGTATTCTACATCGCTGTGGGGTCTTGGTATTACGTGGACGGATATCAGTTCACCGACTCTGGCTGCTGCTGCGGCTCCCGCATCGGTGGCGGCTTTGACGGCGCCTACGTCGCCTCTCACCATGACCGATACAAGGCCTCCGCCTACATGTTCCTTGCCGATTAAGGTTACATTGGCGGCTTTGACCATGGCATCTGCCGCCTCGATGGATGCCACCAATCCTTTAGTTTCAATCATGCCTAATGCAATCTGAGTGTTTGCCATTTTATCTTGCCTCCTTATATTTGATTAAGAAATTTTTTTAAGAACCTCTTTGATGATTTTTTCTATCATTTCCTTATTTAAACTATCATCCGTCTCCATGGAAAATAGCTGATCCTTTAATTTCTCGGGGCTTATAATCTCATAAGCCAAACGCTTTATGTTCAAAAGGTTCATGGGGCCAACGTTGTCTGAGGTCGAGTTGCCTCCCAGCGTCCCGCAGCCCAGGGTGAGAGATGGAACGAGTCCCGTGGTCCCTCCGATGGCACCGAGACATGATGGTGTGTTTACCACGATTCGGGAAGCAGGCTTTTCAAGGGCAAAGCGGGTTATGATCACTTCGTTTTCTGAATGGATGGACAGGGTGTGTCCCATCCCGCCCAAGGCAAGGAGCTCTTTTGAAAGCTCGCAGGCCTCCTGCCAGTTGTTGACTTCGTAATATGCGAGGAGGGGGCTAAGTTTTTCCCTTGACAAGGGGAAGTTCATCCCCACCCCTTCCAGCTCGGCGATCAGCACCTTGATATCGGGGTCTACTTTTATACCGGCCCTTTCCGCAATGATGGCGGCGGGTTTTCCAACTATATCCGGATTTAAGCTGCCATCTGGCCGAAAGGCGTAACGCTCCAGCTTGTGTATTTCCTCCTTGGACAAAAACCGTCCCCCGGCTTCCTCCAGTGCCCGGCGCACCTCCTTGCTGTTTTCCTTTTCGCAGATGATTGACTGTTCGGAGGAGCATATGGTGCCGTTGTCAAAGGTCTTGCTGTAGATAATGGCCTTTACCGCTTTTCTCGCATCGGCACTCCTTTCAATGTAGGCCGGGACGTTGCCGGGACCCACGCCGAAGGCGGGCTTGCCGGAGCTGTATGCCGCCTTCACCATGCCGCTGCCGCCGGTGGCCAGGATCAGGGCCGTGTCCGGGTGCTTCATGAGCAAATTTGTGGCATCCAGGGTGGGATAGTGGATGCAGCCCAAGACCCCTTCGGGGGCTCCCGCGTGGACAGCAGCCTTGTGCATGATTTCAACGGCCTGGCAGGTGCAGTCAACGGCCCTGGGGTGCGGACTGAAGATTACCGCATTTCGCGCTTTTATGGATATCAGGGATTTAAAGAGGGCGGTAGAGGTGGGGTTGGTGGTCGGTGCAAGGCCTGCTATCACTCCTACCGGCTCTGCTATGTGGTATACCCGGTTTACATCGTCTGAGTAGATGATGCCTACCGTCTTTAAATCCTTTATATTGTCGTACACCCGCTTTGTGGCAAATAGGTTTTTTATGACTTTATCTTCATAGTCCCCTATGTCGGTTTCTTCAACAGCTACTTTGGCAAGCCAGCGGGCTGCCCGCATACCCTCTTCGGCCATGGCCTTCACTATCTTATCGATTTCTTCCTGACTGAAGGTGGATAAAATCTCCTGGGCTTCTTTGGCTTTTTGGATTAGGTTTCTGACTTCCTGTATTGACATCAAATCCTTATCTATCCTCATCATCGCTTAATTCATTCCCTCCCTCCTTTTTGACAAAGGCCATCAAGGAGTTTATGAGTTCCTGCTTCCGCATCCCCGATATTTTTGATTTTTCAGTTTCCGGTATGGGCAGCGCTCTGAGGACCCTTCGGAGTGCCCTTACGCTGTACCTGTCAAGGGCCTTGTCTTCATCAAGGAGGACCTCCTCCTTGGTCCCTTCAAGGAGCTGCCTGAGTGTAATAACTGCCGCAATAAGCTCATCTTCCCCATACGTAGGCTCGCTTGCTTTTTGGTCATCTTCTTCGTCTGCCACTTCTTCTTCATCTATTTCCTGCTCTAGGGTCGTCGCCTCCTGGTCTTCTTCTTGTTCTTCGTCATCTGGCAGGTCTTCTATAATTTCCTGTTCTTCGACCATTTCCTCTTCTTCATCCATTTCCTGCACCAATTCAGCTTCGGGCTCTTCTGCAAGGCCAGCCTTCATCTGGATCTGTTCTACGATGTTCATGGTGTCATCTGCGGGGCGCGGAATGACGTGTATTCCCGTGACCTTGCCTACCTTTTGGGCGGCAGCCGACCCTGCTTCCACCGCCGCCTTCACAGCACCTACTTCACC
>LFSJ01000216.1:0-2120 GCA_001512695.1 Tepidanaerobacter sp. DTU063
ACTTTTAATAGTTGGTCTTTCTTTAAACTCGTGGGCGTGGCGGGTAAAACACACTTCCTTCTTGAGTACTAGTATTTTGTTAGGTTTTATATTTAAAAAAAACTCATAGGATATTTATTAAGGTGTGAAGTCGTCTTTTTATTTATTTTTCGTTCCGTTTTATCGCAAGAACCGATTCCAAAATTTCCGTTTTAAGTTTGCCCGCAAAACAAGATTTACTTAGGGGATTTTCTCTATCATTTTAGAACAAAATAAGCATAAAACTCAAATTTTACTCTACAAAATAAAAAGCAGCCGTCAAAATAACAGCTGCTTTCAAAAAATTCAATATAAGCCCAAATTATCTATGGGTAAGATGCTCCATAATCTATAAACTCTCGTAAAAAATTTTTTTGTCAAATCGATTTTCGGATCGTAGCCTACTCCTTCCATGAGAAAAAATATATTACCTTAAGCTATATGATATGACCAGTAACATATCTTAAATGAGAAGTTATCTTTTATTGTTATTTTTCTTTCCCTTTTATCTCTAAATCCGATTCCAAAATTTCGGTTTTTAGAATAGCTCCCTTATTGACGGATCGTCAACAAGCCTTTAGCTTATAAGAAGAACTAATAAAGAAAAAAGCAAAAAGTTTATTACTCGAAGGTGCGGCCTCAGCGGACGAATAAGCAGCACTTTCTTCCTTGAGTACTAGGTTTTATAAACAAAATTTATAGGTGCTTATAAAGGATTGAGTTATCTTTTTTAAGTTATTTTTCTTTCGTCGTTTATTACTAAAACCGATTCAAAATTTTGGCTTAGACATTTCTTTTTGTTGTTTTGTTTATACGCTTTCGGAAAATAATAAAAAGTAGCTACCGCCTTTCTTAAACCTTTATCTTATTCTTAAAAACACGATATAGTTGCCAAGGGCAACCTTTCCTACTTTCCAACCAACACTCAACCAGTAATTTGAATGCGAATGTCCGCCATTCGCCCACCACGCCCTATATCTATAAGCCGATTGAGGAAGCGGTCTGTTTATAATCTCTTCAATTTCTTTAAAAGTCAATTTTGCAGAATCTCTATTAATTCTTTGCAGATAAGCAGATAACTTTTCATACCCCTCGTTACAAGCACAAAATACGGTTTTATTACCACTGTATTTATTTTTAGCAGTATTGACTTCCATACCAATTTGATTTGAAGCACTAACATTACTCCTTACATTTTTCCCTGATTGTGAATTCCATGGAGGATGAAATTTTTCTATAAGTTCTTTCTCAATCTTATAACGATCTTTTGTCTCCAGAAAATAAAGTTTTACTGTCCTTCCTTGCTTAATCTCATTTAGAATAAAATTGTTGACTTTACAGTTCGTCGACTGTCCACCTTTAAAGCAGTTGCGAGGAGAGATATTGCCATAACCCATATTAAATCGTTTGCTTAGGTCTACACATTCACCTACATAAACTAATTGATCATCTGAATATATGCAATAGACGCCTTCTTTACCAGCCCAACAATTTGGGATTTTGAATTTGCAAAATGGCCCCTTGCCGTATTCATGTAATTCAACATTTTGCTTTTTTGTGTACAACTCTTGCGGGGAATATTCAATAATATTCCCATTATTATCGGTTTTAGGAGTTATGTTACAGACATATTTAAATTCATATTGATCTATCTTGAGCATCTCCGACTAACTCCCAAATTTATCATTAACTGAAATCCTAAAAGCTTAACTTTATCAGGTATTTCAATTCAATTTACCTGTTCTCTTGCAAGGTTCACAACCAGGTTATAGATAAACCATCCATCGCCAGTTACGAAAGTTTGGGGCTTAGCGCTTGTAGCATCCCTTTGGATTCCAATACCATCTGAATAAGGCGTAAACGAAACTATTTTAGAATAAGGCACTCTGAAGCTTTTTGTTTTGCCGTAAAAGTAAAGATGTTTTGTGGTAACTGTCAATATTCCCGCGTCTACATAAACTTGCTCCTCTCTTTCAATCGGGTATCCTTTAAATTGCCCAACTCTATAATAAACTCCCTTCGCAATTCGAATACTTACACCGTGGCTTCCTCCCACATATTCCCTTCGAGTCCTTTTTTCGTAATATTTCACATTTGAAAAA
>LFSJ01000216.1:2125-2707 GCA_001512695.1 Tepidanaerobacter sp. DTU063
CCCAAACCAAAGTTTCACTCTTTTGAAAGTTAAACGGCAAAGGATCAACTGTTTTAAAACGCTGCGGAATTTTGCCTTCCAACGCCTCACGCAAAACCGCACCTTGGACAAAACGCGTATATATTCCTCTTTTATTCAAATCATCTTGCGTAAATTTAAAGTATTCGGCATATGCCACCAAATTATTTTCTTCCCGAGCATCAAGATTGCCGTCTTCCAAAAAATGCAAAACCGCCTCTTCCCAGCCCAGAATTAAAGCCTCTTTTATTTTATCTTGTGAAACATAACCTTCTTTTGCTAAATCATGAAGTTCTTCTTCTAAATATTTTATTACTTGATAAATGCCGAGTGCGGCTTTTTTAGCCCTCAAAACCATTTCATTCCATGCATTTCTATGCCTTTCTTCACACTCTCTATGTCGTCTTCTTAGAAAACCTGCAGGTTTACCGCAATAAATACAGTTGCCCACAAACAACCACACTCCATAATCTTACTCAATTTTTGCCAAACTATCTAATTCCTCAAGACTTCTTAAAGAGTTTACGACCAATCATGCGGAACAGTAGGTATGTCGTCTACCGC
>LFSJ01000217.1 GCA_001512695.1 Tepidanaerobacter sp. DTU063
AATCTGATAGCTCAGTTAGATCAACTTCGGCCAATTCATCTGGTGAGGAGTATTGTTTAAGCTACTCCTAGATGTTTTGATAAATACGTCAGAGAAGCACCCAGGATATTCAGGGAAAATCCGATCTAGAATGCCGATGACTTTTTGTTCTTTAGGCCACCAATCTGACTTACAAACTCAAATCTCATTCGAGAAAGGGTTTGCAGTTTGAGAACAGTCTCGGAAGCCAATTTTGTTAAAGTGGCTTGAAGTGATATACCTAAACCGGACATGTGAAAACGTTATTTTTCTGTGTTATCCGCAAAATTGCATTATAGTTCCTAAGCTGCTTCTGGATGCAAACTTTAAAAATAAATCTTCTCAAATTCTATTGGAGAGCAGAAATCCAAATATGAGTGCAGCCGTTGCGAGTTATACCACAATATGTATTCTATCACTGCAATTTTAGTTACGAGAAACTCAGACTGTCGGAAGTGGAATTCCTATGTAGTTGTCAAAGACCAATGTTCTTGAATAAATGGTATGTCTAAACCATCGTTGTTCAAAAGGGGTCAACCGTATTCCCTCCACACTGCATATGCTAAGATTGAACACCAATCATGTTCCCGATTTAGGTCTTACTCCCTAATGGTGAAATCAATATACACAAGAACTGAAGAGCAAAAGAATTTTTTCAAAGATAATCCATTAACCCTGAGTTTATTGAAATTTAGCAGAATATAACTCTTGCAATTATTGTACAAAATTCGGCATGTCTTAGCAATTGATGACGGGTCTATGTTAAAATTCCGGACATGATGATAAGATAGTACTATAAGAAAAAAGGAGATTAATCATGTCCGGAATCAGACAACGTTATGACGAGGAATTCCGCAAAAATGCGGTTAAGCTCAGTTACGCCACGACCAAAACCATAAAGGAATTCTGCGAAGACCTCGGTATTCATCCTAGCTTGCTTTATCGCTGGAGAAAAATCTACACCGAAAACGGTGAAAAAAACAAGGTAGCGGAACAGCAGGATAAGCTCCGACAAATGCAGCTAGAACTAGCTGAGTTGAAGATGGAGAATGAAATGTTAAAAAAAGCCGCGGCCTAC
>LFSJ01000220.1 GCA_001512695.1 Tepidanaerobacter sp. DTU063
AGTTTTTCTAATTTTTCCCTTTCATGGCCAGCTTGAGTTACAATAGTCACAGTGCTCGGCATGTAATATGATCTAATTTTTTCTACAAAGGCCTGTGTATCTTCATCACCCATATCCCCTGCAATCACTATCTCACTGGATGTGCCCGTGGCAAATAACAAGGCTGTGAGTAAAAAGGCATGGGCCGAAGGATGTAGTGATACTTTTTCGGCAAAAGCGGAAAAGAGCTGCCAGGCTTTGTCGATAAGTCTGGTGTCTCCGGTAATACGGGAAAGTTTTATGAGATTTAGTGCCGCTACCGAGTTGCCCGATGGGATTGCCCCGTCAAATATTTCCTTAAAGCTTACGATGAGCTCCTCGCTGTCTTTTCCATTAAAAAACAGTCCGCCATTTTTTTCGTCCCAAAAGATATCTAACATCTGCTGGCTTAGCCCTAAAGCCTTCTTTAAATAATCAACTTTGAAGGTACTTTCATAAAGCTCAATCAATCCCCAACATAAAAAGGCATAATCATCTAAATACGCCAGGAAATCAGCATGGCCGTCCCTGTACCTTGCCAAGAGTCTGCCATCTTCATTTACGAGTTTGGAAAATACGAAGCCAACCGCCCTCTCAGCTGCTTCGCATAAGGTCTCATCTTTAAATACTCTGGCTCCTTTTGCCAGTGCAGCCACCATGAGGCCGTTCCAGGATGTGAGAATTTTATCATCCTTGTGGGGATGAATCCGCTCCTTTCTTGC
>LFSJ01000076.1 GCA_001512695.1 Tepidanaerobacter sp. DTU063
TTGTATCTTATGCTTCATTTACTTTCCTCCTCATAAATAAAAATTTCTTCAATGCTCATTTCAAAGTATCTTGCAATTTTAAAGGCTAACATAATAGAGGGATTGTAGCGTCCATTTTCTAAAGAGCCTATTGTTTGACGAGATACTTCAAGAGCAGTAGCTAGATCTTCTTGTTTAATACCTCTTTGTTTTCGTAATTCTTCTAAACGATTTTTCAAAATATCCCCCTTTCCCACGGAAAGTGTGCTTTCCATATCTTTACTATAGCAAAAATAATTCTGATGTCAAGCACACTTTCCATTTCGGAAGATCATCCTGCAATTTTCCAATTGATATCTTTATGAAGCGTATACTTGTGGCACCATACCTCTTTTGAGAAAACGAGAGAAATTTTTCTTTAGGAAAAGCGGCAGGGATAATCAATTCCCTACCGCTTGAGTGCTTTATACAAAAATCAGTTCTGTTTGTACGATTTCTCTTGCCCTTGCTTGTATTTCGTTCATTCTTCCAACCCACAACATCTGGTTTTCTGCTTTGAGTTGGCTTGAGCCGCTCGGATTAATGTCTTGGGCTGTTTTTTGAACCTTACGTTTACGGGAACATATCAATGGATCTTTGGTATCCGCCAGAAAAAAATGAACAAAATCGATATAACTCTCGGTGTCCAGTACAGTATTTTTCCCATTTTGGTCCTCCCCTCTCATATGTCAATTCCAAAACCGCAGGATCACCTTCAATGTTTTCATTGGGTTAAATCCGCTGGGCAATCTCTAACCCTGTTTCTGAGTTCGCCAATGGATAACTATTTAAAAAATTTGCCCCTTTTTGTTCAAACAAAGGGACAAGCTTAAGACATTTTCCCAACACATCTGCAAAATCCAGGACTGAGCCTGGATCAATCAAAACAGCTTCTTCTTCATCAACCAGAAGATAAGGATTACAGTATAAACCATCCTGCTGTCCCTTGCCCCCTACCCAGTAGATATTTTTGGCGATTTCAACAACTCTTGCGTTACTCATTGTCTCACTATACTTCTTTCTATTCACACTCATTCATACACCGTACACAATTCCTTCCGGCAGCCTTAGCCTCATACATCATGTTGTCTGCCTTATTCACCAATACTTTTTATCACAGTATATAATGTGATCCATCATGTTTCCCCTGTATTTGTTTCAATCCTTTTGAATCAGCCGCAACGCTTCCTCCAAAGCGTTATCAGCGGGAACCTGTACATCCGGAAGAAGCGGCAAATCGGACTTGGATGCATCAGGCCGTATAAAGTATTTATAAGATACCGTGAAGGCAAGTAATGCATTCGGCGTTTGAAAATACAAGATATCACCATACGAAGAGGGCATATTGCCAGGAATCTCTCCAACTACCATACACAGCCCGTTATCTGAAAGCAGTGTCGCAAAGTCCATGGCAGCACTAAAACTGTCCGCGCTGTTCAGCACATATACATTTCCTGAAAACACACACTCCGCTTGTTGGTTTTTCTTTTGCACAGCCTGGTTTTTCCAATTAATAGGGCCAAAGCGCACAATGGAGCTTACATCCCGGTAGCTCTCCACTGGAAGGTAACGAATAAACTCGTTCGCGACCAGAGAATTCCCACCGGGATTGCCTCGCAAATCCACGATAATACTATGAACTCCCTCATTCCGCACAGATGTAAAGAAATCTTCCAGCGCTGACTTGTAGGTTTTATCAAAGATACATTGACGAAGCGTGAAAATACCAACACCGGAATCCTTATCTACCGAATAGTCATAGAAGGTCTCATTGACTGCCGGTGCAGCCGTCTCATTCTTCTGCAGCATAAAAGCTTTCTTGACGGTGCTTCCGTCATCTTGCCGCTCCAGGAAAATCTCGACCTCCTGCCCGATATCAATACCTAAAAAAGCCAGGTAATCGCAGCGATTGATTCGCGAGGCAAAGACATGACGAGCCCAGGCGTCATGCTCATAGGAGAACATCCCCTGGAATCGTTCATAAAGCAGGCTGACCGAAACACCGCCTATCATATTAACAGTATATTCGTCAAATTCGCCGCCTGAGCAAATCAACTGATGCCCCTCCCATGAAAATAACAAAGGTAAGGTCTTTGTATTCTCATAATACGGCTGTGCCCTGGTATGGGCATCATTAAGCTGTGCAAGAACCCGTGATGCACTTTGCCACAGTGATAAGACCGTAACCTCTGAAGATCGGGAAAGCTCTGCATACTCTTGCTCATATGCTTTCTGAACTGCCGGGGGCAAGCCGGATACACAGGCCGGGTGACGCTCTCGCAGACGGTTCACGATAAATTCCAAATCCTCTGCGGCTTGCATCCCGCCAAGAAAGGTATCAAGCTTTTCGGATTGCTTGAAAGTGCTTACCGTCCCACGATAAGGATCAAACCACATCCGCCACGTTCCATACGATGCAATGGTGCATATAACGAAAGTGCAAAGAAAAATCTTCAGATGCTTTGTCCATTTCTTTTTCATACTAAGTCTCTTCACTCTGCGCCGTTTCTCTTATCAAAAAGCATTAGCGCAATAAGGCCGATCAGTAAACCCGCAGCAGCACCGCCGATTATACCGATTATTAAATGGAAGCTGAACAATGACGAGGCCAGCGTCCCCACTCCGGAGCCGAATACAACACCCAGCCCGGGCAATAGCGTTTTTACAGACTTTTTTCTTGACATATTCTCACCCCTAACCTATTTCAGCTTTCACAATGACATTCTGTTCATTTTCGTTGCTATAGTACTGAAACTTGATAACATCGCCAATATCAGGCTAATTTTCTTCATGAGTTTCCTCCTTGTATAATTGTTTTTGTTAAAGCATTTCTATTCAATTGCCAGTTAATATCTGGCAACGTCATAGCAATCATTTCATGAATATTCACTTCTTTTCGTCCACTCCGCCAGCTGGTGGACAAGCTGCGGCAAACCTCGCGAGAAGGCACGATCCCGAGCTGAAACTAAAGTATCGTGAAACCCTGAAAACGCCCCATAAACGAGCACTCGCACTCACTGCCAGGAAATTTGTCAGATTGGTTTACGCATTGCTGCGTGACCAACGACTATACTCGCCACCAAGGGTAAGGTAATTTCTATCTCCCAAGGTACTTCAAAACCTGTTTCCAGTGAAAAGGAGCAGGTTAAGTTTGCTATGCTCTTTTTTCACATTTTTAAGGCAATATCATATGAAATTTTCAAAGTTCATTTCCATTTTAGGACTTGACATTTAACATTGGACTTGTTTTTAACAATCCATTTAATGAATTGTTTATCCTTTCAGCTGTTTCTCGGCGTAAATGACATTTATGTCATTTACATCTTATATTATACCCCGATTTGACATATGGCAATAACTATTTTAAAAAATACGCCAATCAAGAATTTTTCTCGATTGGCGGCAATCTAATTATAATCCTATAGTTTCACTTCTATTTCCAGCCCCGACTTAAACTCAACCACTAACCTATCATCATATACAATCACTTTTTCAACCAGTTTTCTGACCAGTTTATCATCGAACTCCGTAAT
>LFSJ01000058.1 GCA_001512695.1 Tepidanaerobacter sp. DTU063
GCCAGTGTTGTTTTTCCGTTCTTCTGCTTTGCAGCAAGATAATCCCTCGGTGGCGGCATGCTCTCTCCTTCCAGTTCCGCAGCATCCGTAAACTCCATTACCATGAGCTTTCGTCTGCCGGGATTTCCTTCCAAAATCTTATCCGCCAGAGGCTTTTTCTTCTGTCCTGCACCGATACGTGCCCCGCCGCGGTTGGTACCGTCCTTTGCCATACACATCACCTCGATTCATGTAAAAATAAACAGGGGATATACCCCGTTTGAAACTGCGATTTTTCGCGCGTGACCCCCCGCCCGTTTCCGGAATGAAAAGTGGTAGAGATTTAGACCCCCCTACCCAAGAAACTGCAGAAAATCTCATAAGTTAAGCAATTCTTGGATTTTTGTGAGATTTTTTGCATCTATTTTAAGCCTTTTTCGGCATCGTTTATAATGTACCCTATAGCTTGGACACTTTGGGTTTTCAAAACCCTTACCATCGGACATTAGGTTTTTGAAAAAACCCTACATTTCGGACAATAGATTTTATATAATCCCTGTTGTTCGGACACATGCATTTTCAAAACCCTATATTCCGGACAAGAACAGTTTTTGACTTCAATTCAGATGCATATTACAATAAATGTAGTTGGATTGGAGGCATATATGGCAAATAAGAAATTTACCCCAGAAGAAATGTCCGAGTTAAGAAAAAGCAAGTATGTTCTGGATGTATCACCAAGCACTGTACACTTCTCTGCGGAATTCAAAAAAGAATTCTGGAATGCACTAATGCAAGGGAAATTACCAAAAGATATAGTTAAATCTCTTGGCATTAATCCCGAGATACTAGGCGAAATAAGGATTGGCGGATTAAAAACAATGATCCGTAATGAAGTAAAAAAAGGCAATGGATTCCGTGACTTGAATACTTATATGCAAGCTGGAAACGGCTATATGTCAGCAGAAAACAGGATTAAATACCTAGAGATGCAACTGGCATATAAGGAGCAAGAGATAGAGTTTCTAAAAAAAATTGTATCTTTAGATCCGGAGGCACGGGAATTATGATCATTCCTGCAAATGCCAAGTATAAAATCATACAAGAAACAGTAGCACTGCATGGGAATCTTTTAAATGTTTCTGTCCTGTGCGAAATCGCTGGTGTTTCTAGATCCGGCTATTATCACTATCTCACTACAGAAGAAGTTAGAAAACAGAAAGAAGAACAGGATCAACAGGATTTTCTTCTCATCATAGAAGCATATAAACACAGAGGATATGATAAGGGTGCACGTGGGATTTATATGAGATTACTGCATCAGACTCCACCGGTTGTCATGAACATAAAAAAGATTCGGCGTCTTATGAAGAAGTATGGATTAAAATGCCCAATTCGCAAAGCAAATCCATACAGACGTATAGCAAAAGCGATAGGTACTTCCTATGTCGCTCCAAATCTCCTGAATCGCGAGTTTGAGGAACATGGACCACGGAAAGTTCTGCTTACAGATATCACATATATTATTAACGGTAGAGCACCTAGATGCTATATGTCTACTATTATAGATGCCTGTACAAAAGAACTCCTAGCATGGGTAGTGAGTCCATCTTTGGAAGTTGATTTTGTACTTGAGACAGTGAATCAGCTCATTGAAAAACATGGGATTTCCTTAACGGCAGAAACCCTAATCCACAGTGATCAAGGGTCACATTACACTAGTCTTAGTTTTATACAGCTGATTAAAAACAGCGAATTAAGGCAGTCAATGTCCAGAAGGGCAAACTGCTGGGATAACGCTCCGCAAGAGTCCTTCTTCGGACATATGAAGGATGAAATTCATATCGAAGAGTGTAACACTTATGAAGAAATCCTATCAGCAATAACTGACTGGACAGAGTATTATAACTACGAAAGATATCAATGGGATTTAGCAAAGCTATCTCCTGCAGAGTATTACAAATATTTAACAACTGGCGAGTATCCACTAAATATACCCAAGCCAAATGGATTCAAGGAGAGCTGATGGGAAGGCAGCGTTTATGCCGCGAAAGCCTCTTGACAATGAGAGCCCGGCATGTTAGGCTATCTGACCGGGCATCAACCACCTCCAGAGCCCTTCTGCCTTGTTCAGCATGGGGGATGCCTCTGATGCCAGCAAACATGCCGGCAGAGGCTCGTTGTCAAGAGGATCGTGGAATAAATGCGGAAACCTGACTCCGAAACACCGGTATGGTAGTACTCAAAGTCCGGGACAGGTGAATCAACAGCCACTGAATACTCATTTATGAATTGAAATCAAAAACTCATTTTGTCCTTGACAAAGGGTACACTTTAGTTTTCAAATTTTTGTGTTAACCCTTTTTTAGAAAAGAAGTGAATGTTTTAATTTATCTGTCAGTCAAAAGAATAATCTGACAATTTGATGTTATTCTGTCTAACAAAGTCTGGCAAAGATGTTTGTCTTCAACTACATCTAACCATATAGATACTTCACGATTAGTGATAAAAATGGTCTGTCCTGGTCAAACTGGACATACAATTACGTTAGTTTACTTCCTTTTTCTTAGAATTCCTCCATCTTTCATTACGTCAATTGTTAGTTTCCGAGAGTGCCCTTGACAACAAGCATCTCCCGTATGATTATAGCAGCCAAGGCGGAGCCACAAATTATTCGTGTATTCCTTTAGAGATGG
>LFSJ01000102.1 GCA_001512695.1 Tepidanaerobacter sp. DTU063
GGAGGATTAATAATGGCCGATAGCATTCGTCAGTTTGTGGAATTTAAATTAGGACAAGAAGAGTACGGTATAGATATTTTGCAGGTTAAAACAATAGAGAGAATGATGCCAATTACCAGGGTCCCAAAAGCTCCAAGATTTGTAGAAGGAGTAATAAACCTAAGGGGAGAAATAGTTCCAGTTATAGATTTAAGAAAAAGATTTGATTTGCCGATTACAGAAACCACCGAAAATACGAGAATTATAATTGTTTCAGTTGATGATATTACTGTCGGAATGATTGTTGACTCCGCCACAGAAGTAGTGCAGCTTGATCAGGATTCTATTGAACCGGCGCCCCCCATTACGAGCAGCATCGATTCGGATTATCTTGACGGAGTAGGTAAATTAGATGATAAGCTATTGATACTACTGAATGTAGAAAAACTCTTAAAACCGCAAGAAATAGATGAATTAGCTCAGATATGAGGGTGAATATATGAAGTATACGGATTTGGAGATCGATGCCCTAAAAGAGATTGGAAACATTGGCGCAGGCAATGCAGCTACAGCATTGTCCATGATGCTTTCAAAAAAAATAACCATAAAAGTTCCCCAGGTAAAAATAATTCCCTTCGATGAGGTTTCTGATTCAGTAGGCGGCCCGGAAAAACTTGTAGTTGGAATCTTCCTGCGAATAAGCGGAGATATCGACGGGAATATCTTAATTGTCATATCAGAAAAGGATGCATATACCCTTGCAAAAACCCTGCTGAATTATAACAGAGACATAAATCGCGATTTCTCCGATTTGGAAGAATCAGCTTTAAATGAATTAGGCAACATTATCGGAAGTTCATATGTTACCGCACTTTCAGAGCTTACCAATCTTTCCCTAAGGATATCTGTTCCCAGTATGGCCTTTGATATGGCAGGGGCAATAATCAGCTTTCCTCTAAGTCTGTACGGGTATTTAGGTGATACGGCATTTTTAATTGAGACAGAGTTTGTTGAAGGCTTAGCGGGTATTAAACTGAATTATTTTATGATTCCCGACGATAAATCATTAAAGCGACTTTTAAAGGCTATTGGAGTGAGCACTATTGAACACAATAATTCGTGTAGGAATGGCGGATTATAAGGCAGCAAAGTCTCCTGCTATCTTGATAACATTGGGTTTGGGCTCGTGCGTGGGAGTAGTCTTATACGATAAGATAAAAAAAGTAGGTGGCTTGGCTCACGTAATGCTTCCTGACAGCAGTCTCAGCAATCAAAAAGATTTTAATCCAGGTAAATTTGCAGATACTGCTATCGATGCCTTGATAGAAGATATGCTTGAATTTGGGGCTATTAGAAACAATATTGTCAGCAAAATCGCTGGAGGTGCACAAATGTTCAAAATAAAATCCGATAACAATATTATGCAGATCGGTAAAAGAAATGTGGAGGCTGTCAGATCGAAGCTTAAAGAATTAAACATAAGGGTTCTTGCCGAAGATGTAGAAGGGAATTATGGAAGGACTATAGAATTCTTTTGTGAAACCGGAGAACTTACAGTTAAGACAATTGGTCATGGTGTCAGGATTTTGTAATGAGGTGCATCATGCTTAATGCGAATACCGAGAACTTGTGGAAGATTTATCATACTTCCAAAGACCATTCTGTAAAAGAAAAAATTATTGAAAATTATTTACCTCTAATCAAACACATTGTAAACCGAATGAATGTAAAGTTGCCATCATACCTAGAATATGATGATTTAATAAGTTACGGAGTATTCGGCTTACTGCAGGCCATCGAAAGGTACGATGCTAAAAAGGGAATTAAATTTGAAACATATGCTTATTCCCGAATCAAGGGTTCTATTATAGATGAACTGAGAAAAATAGATTGGATTCCACCTGGAGTGAGAAAGAAAGCAAAAATACTTCAAAATGCTTTTGCAGAGTTAGAGCAAAGTTTAGGGCGATCAGTAAATGACGAAGATATTTGTAAGCACCTTAATATTTCTGTTGATGAACTGCACAAAATGTATTCTGATGTAGCAACTTTGTATAATGTTTTAACTTTTGACGATTTAATAAATATAGAAACGTTTAAGTCCGATAGTCAACCTGAGATTCAAGCTGAAAAACAGGAGCTAAAAGAAATTCTGGGCAAAGCCATCAATAAGCTTTCGCCGCAAGAAAGGCTGGTAATAACTTTATACTATTATGAAGGCCTGAATTTTAAAGAGATAGCTAATGTTTTAGATCTTTCACAGGGACGCATTTCTCAGCTTCACACTAAAGCGATATTGAGATTGAGGGGGCATTTAAGCAGAAAAAAAACGCATCTATAAAAATGAAAGAGGTGATCAGGTGGAAGATCAGAAAGAAAAAAGACTTATTAACTGGGCAATTGAAAAAACTAGGTCCGAGGTAAGCAAAGCTGAAACAAAAAAAGACATTAGTTCAAAAGAATCAGATTTTGATGAAAATGCCACAATTGAGATTGAATTGAGCAACAATGAAATGACAGCGACCCTTTCCCTGATTCCACCTAAAGGTGGCAAAATGGTTTCCATTGAAGAAATAATGGAAGAACTTCAATCAAAAGGAATTGAGTACGGTATAAATAAAGACAAAATTAGTGAAATAATAAGTCACCGGATATTTAATACGCCTATTGAAATAGCTACAGGCCTGCCTCCGAAAGACGGTGAAGATGGTAAGATAAATTATTTTTTTGATACTAAAAAAAGCCTTAAGCCTAAAATACTGGAAGACGGGACTGTCGACCACTATAATTTAGGATTAGTCATCAATGTAACAAAAGGGCAGCAGCTTGCCGAAGTCATTCCACCCAGCAAGGGCATTCCCGGTATGACCGTTACAGGTAAAACTGTAAAAGCAAGGGACGGTAGGGAAGCAAGAATTCGTGTTGGCAAAAATGTGGTAATTTCTGAAGATGGCTTAAAAGCTTTTGCAGATATCGATGGACAACCGGTATTGTATAATGACAAACTCAGCGTTTTGCCTATTCTTGAAATAAAAGGGGATGTGGGTCCTGCAACAGGAAATATTGACTTTCTTGGCAGTGTAATTGTAATGGGAAATGTAAAAAGCGGTTTTGCTATAAAAGCAAGTCAAGATTTAGAAGTTTACGGCATAGTTGAGGCGGCTGAAGTTGAAGTTGGCGGCAATATTATGATCAGAAGGGGAGTTCAAGGGCGGGGCAAAGGAATACTTAAAGCTGGGCAGGATTTTACAGCAAAATATATTGAAAATGCTTCGGTAGAAGCGGGTAATAATATTATCATTGCTGAAGCGGCCATGCACAGCAATCTTTTAGCAGGGAAGGACATTCGACTTGAAGGAAAAAAGGGACTTATTGTGGGTGGCACTGCAAAAGCAGGTGAAAAGCTTATAGCAAAAACTATAGGTTCACCGATGTCAAC
>LFSJ01000132.1 GCA_001512695.1 Tepidanaerobacter sp. DTU063
AAAAAATTTAGTATTATTTTATTATAGCATAAATTATTCTTCCCATTACCATTGCCTAATGAGATACCATAGTGTAAAATAATTGTAGGACATTTTCAGGATAAAAAATAACAAGAGATCCTCACTTTTTGATACAATGTAATCACCATAAAAAACCATTGAAAAGGAGGATCTCTTGTGAATACTATTGTAATACAAAACTGCAAAAATTTCATCAATAAAATCTTAAGTTTTATGAACAAATCTAAGATAAAAAAACTAGAAGAACTAGAAACCGGGCTAGAGACCATCACCAATGACTTCATACTAAACATGATGAAAATCTACCTGGAAAACCTTGATAAAGAAATAAAAGCAGATAAAAAATGGCGAAAAGAAAATGGCATTGTTGTAGAGCGAAATAACGACAAGCGAGAAATTGTAACAAAGTCAGGCTTACTTACATACTACAGGACCTACTATTGCGATAAGAAAAAAGGCACATATATATACTTAGTGGATGAAGCTTTAGGAATAAAACCCTATGATAGAGTATCAACTGCAGTAGCAGCAGATATGGTAGAGTACTCTAGTGATAACTCCTATGCAAAAAGCAGTCAATATGCAACCGGCGGTATTGTAAGCAGGCAAACCGTAATGAACAAAACAAGAAAACTAAATGAA
>LFSJ01000020.1 GCA_001512695.1 Tepidanaerobacter sp. DTU063
TGATATCCTGGCCATGATAAAGCAGAGCAAACCCTTGACGGATGAATCCAAATTCAGCGACATGAGCGGAATGGCCCGCAAAAACAACAAATTAATCATTATCGAAACCGATGGTAGCAAAAGGGAACTTAACTTCGCATATGACACCCTTTATGAAATAGGATATGTAGATGAAGATGGAAGAAAGCTTGAGCCCGATTACAGTTTCTTCAGGTACCTTGCGGATTTAAACGAGTATGCAAATCCCGACACGGATGTCGAAGAGCAGGTGCTGCAGCTGTTCCAAAAATATAACTGGACTGTAGACTACAGGATAAGCACTTTAAAGGAAAAGTTGCCCGGCAATCTTAAACACAAGGCGGGAGAATACCCGGTAAAGATTTATTGGGCCTATAACAATGAACTGTCAAGGGAAATAGGGCTTGATTTTGCCGATTACCTGGGAAAGGATATTGTTGCAGAGATTTATAGGCTGCGGGAGCCCCTTCCCGATTTCTTGGAACCGAGACGAGACGCAAGGGGCATTGTCTTAAAACATAATGGCGAAATTATCGGAGCCTATATTGATGCCGGCAGGCACTATTCCTTCGCATGTTCCCTCAATAGAAAGAGTTTAAAGGAGATCACCGGCAAGGAATGGGATGAGTGGATTGCAGATTATATAGATTATGAGGATGAACTGGAAATTAAGCTGTCCCAAATGGAACCTGAAGATATCATAAGGGAGTACTTTAATGCCTTGGACAGGAACGATGTTAAAACCGTACGGGCATGTTTGACGAGGAAAAATCTCTCTCTCCACTTATCTACAAATTTAGACAATCAATACCTTTTTAACAAGGAGGATAATATCGACTACAACATCAAAAG
>LFSJ01000205.1:0-6380 GCA_001512695.1 Tepidanaerobacter sp. DTU063
TCTGTATCATCTTAATCGGCTGTTCAAACAATCTATCTTTAGAGCAGGCTAGTTCGTCTGAAGAAAACGGTGAGACTTTAGATTCTTCTTATACCAAAGAAGAATATGAACAAGGGCTCGAGGAGTACTTCGACATTGAAAATGAAGAAGGTATTTATGCACGCAACATAATCTCCTGGAACACGGAAACCGGAGAGGAGAAAGTGATTTTGAAGAGGAAAGCGGCAAAGCGGTGGAATTTAAAAATAACGAGTCAAGTTATACCCAAAAAAATCTTCTCTTTGTCAGTGAAGATTGTGGTGAAATAGTATATTATAAGCTAAATAAACTTGAAGAATCAGCCGATTAATACTGGACCTTTTAGTATCTAAATGAAAATAGAAAACAGCCCAGGGAGGAATCGTGATGTGTGGAAGTTTTCTGCTCATGGCTTTATATAGCGATTTAATTAAGTACTATTCCATTGACGTGGAAGCCTTATGGGAATATGTGCCCGGTGATTATTTTCCGAATAGAAACGCCCCTATTGTAATCGATGACGGAAAAAGGATGCTGCAGTTTGCAAAATGGGGTTTTCCATTTAGCGGGAAGAGCAGGCCGGTTATCAATGCAAGGGCCGAAACTGTAACGAGCAAGCCCATGTTCAAAAGCTCTTTTTTTTACAGGAGATGCGTCATTCCCGCTAACGGTTTTTATGAGTGGAAGCAGGAGGAAAGTGGGAAAAAAGCAAAATACAGGATCGGCCTGCGGGATGAACCCTTAATATCACTAGGGGGAATATACAAAATATCACGGGATGAAAATTCAATAGAACAAGTGACCTTTGTAATCATAACCACCGAAGCAAATGAACAATTAAAGCCCGTACATCACCGCATGCCTCTAATTGTAAGAAAAGAGCAACTGGATTTGTGGCTAAATAACAGTACTCCGCAAAAGCATATTATGAGCATCCTTGCAAATGATACTTACGATGGTGCTTTAGTTATAGAGAAAGAGACTAAAGAGGAGGCAAGCGATTCGCCGAAAGATTCCGGCGGCGAGAACCCGGATCAAATAAGTCTCTTTTGAGAAAATCTAGCAAAGAATTGGATGAAAGCTGAGGAGGATGAAGCTTTGAAGGAGTATTCTTACGGATATATACACTCTACGTGGGTGTCGTAATATTCATTAATAAAAGTTCGCATGTTGAGCCCCTCTTGCCTAGGGGTAAAGATATGCTCATCCCCCTTTAAAATATAAATGCCATGAATCTTGTTATGCTCAGGGAAACCATTGTAAACTATAAAATAAGTAGAATCTAAGCCCACGTGGGATTGGTTAATTGTCAGGCTAAATTTTTTTGACCTGCTTCCTTTTATTTCCCATCGTGAACCATCTATGACGCGTTTCAAATCATTAGAACCATCACCATCAGTAAAGTATCTACCATTTTTCAAATATGATTCTACGCAAACAGAAACGATATTTGATATGGTGTGTCCTCTTAATTTATTTTTCCTCATTTTGGATTCCCAGGCAAGATCAAATGCACTTTGGAAATGCTGGTCTTTAAGTGTTGTATAAAGATCCGCGGCACAACTAATTTGACTGAAGAAATCCGGCAAGTTATTTTCAAATATGGAACTTATGACCTTTGAAGGCGGATTTGCCTTCAGATTAATTTGTAACATAAAAGTATCTAAAAACCTTCCAATAAACTCCACGTCTCTGAATGCTTTTTTTATACCATCAATTATTTCTAGCTTCTCTTCTTTAGCAAGCAGGTTTAAATCAGGCACAATTGCCCTCCCTCCTCTAAAATTCTAATAGCTTCATTGAAGTAGACCTTATCTATTTCGAATCCCACGCAATTTATATCCAGTTCCTTGCATGCGATGGCAGTATTTCCTATACCCATAAAGGGATCCAATACAAGCTTCGTTTTTTCTACACCATGTAATTGTATACACATCTTGGCAAGTTCAGCAGGGTAACTTGCGGGATGAGGCCTATCTTTCATGCGGCTTTGAATTGTCTTATATGGCACGTACCATGTGTTCCCTCTACATCTTAAGCCTTTTCTCCCACTATCCCACCGAGTTATATTCGATTCGTCCTTATACGGGACTCCTATAGATAAGCGATCAAGCTCGACATTGCCATGTTTCGTAAGATGAAAGACGTATTCATGGGTATCATTTATGAATCTTTTACTGTTGATGGGTTTATAGTGACCCACATTTAGTTCTACCTTTTCCCCGTAACTCTCATGCTCTATATAAATTGATTTTATCCAGTGAATTACATTTTGTAACTCAAAGTATTTTCGCATTTCAAGGGCCACTTCGAAGGGAACCCAAGGATCTGAAGGCTTAGAACCGATATTAAGAAAAAGAGATCCGTCGTCTTTAAGAACCTCCCTTGTAATATTAGCCCAGTTGCCAAGCCAATTTAAGTATTCTTCCCTAGGTATTTTATCATCATATTTATTGTAATTAACGCCGATATTATATGGGGGTGATGTGACTATAACATCAACCGAATTTTTCTCAAGATATCTTTCCATTCCTTCAAAACAATCTCCCAAAAAGAGCTTAATTGTAGAAGAAGCTGTAGTTTTTATTTCCTTAAAATACATCCTGTGATCAATCCTTTCGAAATAATTGCCACAACAAGAGTATGTATTTAAACTTCTATGGAGTCGCAAGAAAATCCTTTATATATTTTGCCAGTTCTCTTCCCAAGATGGCGTGGCTTTCCGGATCCAAATGCATTCCGTCTATTTCACTAGTTTTTATGTACTTTGACGAGTCAAACAGATGGCATTTTCCGTTTAGGACACTCGTGAAAGCTTGGGGAAATTGCCTGCTTTTGTCTACCGCCTTTTCATATTCCGGAAGCAGGTAATCCATTTGCTTTACTTCTTCGGGGATCAGAATCGGCGGGGGAATAATGACGAGTATTTCCGGTGAAGTCATGTTAGGTCCCGTCTCGCTCTTTTTAACAATGTCTACCAGCATTTCTACACTCTGAGCAATTTCCATTGAAGTCACATTGTACCTGGGCTTTAAGTCATTGCTGCCCAAAAATAATATTACTAAATCGATGGGCTTATGAGTGTGCAGGCAAGGCAACAAGTACTTTTTCCCGTTTCTATAATCGCCTCTGACCGGGTCGTCCCAAACGGTAGTCCTGCCATTCAGACCCTCGGAAATTACATCGAAACTTTCCCCAAGTTCCTTTTGGAGCACAGTGGTCCAGCGCATGTGTTTCGGATATCGCCCCGAGCCGTCAGGATTGTAGCCCCAGGTGTTAGAATCGCCGTAGCAAAGTATTGTCTTCATTTTATGCACCTCGCTAATATTTTTATGGTATCATTAAATCAAAAAAAGGAATGTCGGGTATGCTAATGATGAATAGGCCAATATTAGTCGCTCTTGCTGCAATTTTTACCATTTCAGTTTTCTGTACATGGCAGAACAATGCCATAACTACCACGCAAATAGATTACATCAGTCCTAAAATACCTGAAGAATTCAACGGATACAGGATTGTCCATATTTCAGATCTACACAATAAACAATTTGGCAAAAATCAGGAGCGCCTATTAAAGAGAATCCGCGCAGTGTCCCCGGACATAATTGTGATTACCGGGGATCTGATTGATAGAAGAAAATACGACTTGGAAACGGCCATGCTTTTCATAAATGGCGCAATAAAGATCGCTCCCCTTTACTATGTTTCCGGAAATCACGAGGCCTGGTCCGGTGATTATGCCAATATCAGCGAAAGACTCAGAAGCTCCGGTGTGCAAATACTTGATGACACAAAGGCAACTATGATTAGAGGCAAAGGGAAAATAGACATACTGGGCTTGTCCGACCCGGATTTTTTAACATATAGTTATTTGGAAGGGACAAATACCTCCAAATTGAGGGAGCATCTTGAGCGCTTATCGGATGATGCCGTCTTCCAAATCCTGCTTTGCCACAGGCCGGAGCTCTTTGAAATATATGCAAGGGAGAACATAGACCTGATTTTCTCAGGCCATGCCCATGGTGGGCAGGTCAGGATACCTTTTGTAGGGGCCATTGTGGCGCCGGATCAGGGCTTTTTTCCGAAGTATAGCAGCGGCGCCTACACACAGAATCAATCGACAATGATTGTAAGCAGGGGCCTGGGCAACAGCATAATCCCCATCAGGATTTTTAACAGGCCTGAAATTGTTGTCGTAACTTTACGAAGTGAATAATTTGTACCCGTCCCAGATTATTCAAACTGGATAAGTTCTACGGAAGGGCTTAGCTTGTATATCAAGTCTTTTCGCTCTACGATTATGGTGGTTTTTTCGAAGAGTTCCTTGTCTTCTTTTATGGCCATTAAAAGCTTCTTGACGGGATTTATTGCCACCGGATTCCCAACTATCTTAAGCATAGAAAGATCACCGTTGGTATCCCCGTAGGAGAAGCTGGCAGTCAAATCCACTTTGTATTGAGCCACCAATTCGTTTACAGCCTTTTGTTTGTTTTCTGAATCCCACATGCTGACAACTTGACCGGTGAAGTTGTTGTTTTCATCCACGATGTACCGGGTGGCTCTGTAGGCGGTGACCCGGTATTTCTCTGCCATCTTTTCCACCAGAAAATCGGGAGCTCCGGATATGAAAAATATCATGTGGCCCTGCTCTTTGTGCCAGTTGATCCTGGCCCTGGTATACCTGTAAACCTTATCCCAGTTTATATTTATTACCTGACTTGCTATAAACTCGATATAGGACTTGTTTATGCCCTTGAGCTCTTTAACGTAGACCTGCACCAATTCATCCATGTAATCATTAAAATCCCCGTAGCGCTTATCCCATTCAGAATAAGAATCCCTCAGGCGGCCGTACCAGAGGCTAGGGTCTATCACTTCATACCTTATCATCTTTTTAAAATGCTCGATCATGAGGGAATTTCTAAAGAGGGTGCCGTCAATGTCAAAGAAAGCGGCAACATTTCCCATAGCTTTCGCCTCCTCCAATATTTATTAAGGAGTAGCATTATTGTATATTATATCATTTAAAACAAAAAAGATATCAATGAATAATTAGGGACAGGCACAAGAAATTCATCGGGATGATTTTTTTTGTACCCAACCATAATTATTCACTTAAGTATCCATATCGAAAAACGATAAATATTAATCGTATCTTAATAAAAATGTATTGCAATACACACAAAAATCAATTATAATGTTGATTAAGGAGGTATGATGAATATGGAACGAGAAGAATTAACCAAATGGCTTAAAATTGTTATTGTTTTTACTGGTCTAATAGGTCTGTTCTTATGCTTTATTGTTGCTCCCCTTTTAGGCCTAGAGATGAAGTCTATGTATCCAGAATATGGTTATATGTTTTGGCCTTGTCTGATTTTTATTTGGGCTACTGGAGTTCCTTTTTACATTGCCCTTTACAAGGGCTGGCTCATATGTGGGGAAATTGCAAATGACAATTCATTTTGTGAAGAAAATGTCCAGAGGTTAAAGGAGATAAGCAAGTTGGCTTTGCTGGAATGTATACTTTACTTGGCGGCCATGATAATTCTCCTGCTTTTAAACTTACTGCATCCTAGCATATTACTTATGATATTATTCATAATTTTCGTTGGAATTTCTATTGCCGTTGTGGCTGCAACCCTTTCACATCTGGTGGAAAAAGCAAGGGAACTAAAAGAAGAAAACGATTTGACAATATGAGGGTGATGTGATGCCTATAATAGTAAATTTAGACGTTATGTTAGCTAAACGGAAAATGAGTGTTACTGAGCTATCTGAGAAGGTGGGGATAACAATGTCAAATATATCTATATTGAAGAATGGAAAAGCAAAGGCCATACGATTTTCAACTCTAGAAAAAATATGTGAAGTATTAGATTGCCAGCCTGGTGATATCTTAGAATACGCAAAAGAGGAAAAGTAAAAATGGGGAGAACCGTAAAAGAGTATATATCAGGTTTGTTTTTGGGAATAGGATTCATTTTAATAATTAGCCCTTCGGTACTGTTTTGGTTTATTCATGGCAGTTATGAAAGGTATATATGGATTATAAACGGACCGTACCCATTTAGCCATTTCGGGGGAGGGCCTTTTCAGTTATTTATGTATTTAGGTTTATTTATAATGGGAGTAATTTTGATTGCAATTTCCGTGGCTTTAAAGGAGAGGTGACAGATTCTCAGGCTTAAAATGATTAAAGTGCGATCCATGAAAAAACAGCTAAAATACATATTTTTATTTTTGATTTTTATCTGCTTATTAACAGGATGTTTTTCACAAGCTTTATACAAAAAAATCTCAGCCACCTTGGGAATTAAAATACCTGCAAATGTAAAAATAGAATATGAAGACACTCATGG
>LFSJ01000205.1:6450-7230 GCA_001512695.1 Tepidanaerobacter sp. DTU063
TATAATTTTGCCAAAAGCTTTGGAATTCCTCATGTTAAAAACGGTTATTGGTTTTTTGTTGACCGACATGATAAGAGCAGCTCCCCAGAAAAAGATGAAAACATTTTTAAGCGAAGTTCCTTTAACTTTACCCTTGCCATATACGATATTGATACAAATACACTATATTTTTTTGAACTTGATACATAATGGTGATGGATGAATAATTAGGGACGGGTACAAAAAATTCACGAGTGAATTTTTTGTACCCGTCCCTAATTATTCATATTCATGTGTGACATTTTGGGTGTCAGTTTCGTCTTTATTTATGGAAGACAAAAACCGGCCGGGAAGAAAGAAGGTGTAGAACTTGTGATAGCTGTTGATCTGTATAAAAAGGCAATAGATGGTGATCCGGATGCAATAGAGAAGATATGTCTTGATACTTGGCAGCCCCTTTACCGTTTCATCTACTACAAAGTGCAAAACCGGGAGGAGGCAGAGGATATCACCCAGGAGACATATGTTAAGACCTTAAAGTACCTTCAAAAAAGTACAATTCCGCTTGAAAAATTTCTGGCTTTTATGAAGACGGTATCCCTTAATGTGATGAGGGATAGGTGGCGTCAAAAAAAGCGCCTGAGAGTATCTGTTAATTTCCAAGAAATAAATCCAGAAGAGGCAGCCCTTGAAGACAAAGAAAATGATATTGCGCAGCGATTAGTGCTTGAAAGTGCTCTGGCAGAGCTCAGCCAGGAACAGCGGGCAATTATCGATTTGCGAATTATCAAGGGCTATTCT
>LFSJ01000005.1:0-1745 GCA_001512695.1 Tepidanaerobacter sp. DTU063
ATATATGTCAATGGTGACATTTTCATAGAATAAAATTACACCCTTTTAGGTGACATTTTCACTGGTTATTGACAGCAAATATATTAAAATTATGTGTAGTTTTTCTGTTAAATAATTGACGGCGCAACAAAAAATTATCAAACACATGATAAAATCGAAGTTAGCTTATGATTGCTCTTGGGATAAAGCTTTTTTGGGCAAACAAAAAGACACCGCAAAAGTTGTTTTACGATGTCTTATATATGTTAAAAGTTATTTGCTTTTTAGGCTACCGGTTGTTAAAAAATCTGCGCAATGCTAGATGTATTTGCTGAATCATCTTTGAAATATTCGGGATGCTTCTCCTTTAAGTAGGACATGTCGAAAATAACCCTGGTAAGGTGTTCTTCCATTAGCCTTTCTGCCAGTTCCTTATCTCTATTTTTCATAGCATGGAATATTTTCTTGTGTTCGTTCACGGATATCTCCATGTCCATTTCAACAAAATTCAATATTCGAACACGGTCAAATTGGGCCATGGCACTTTTTATAAGTCCGTAAATCTTCTTCTTTTTACAAGCTTTAAACATATACTCGTGAAATTTATCATCTAGTGAAAGTAGGTAAAGATATTTTTTGGAGGAAATACAGGACTCCTGTAGCTGAAGATTTTCCTGCAAGTAAGCAAAATCACTGTCTGTCAGGACATCGCAACACAATTTTACAATTGCTTTTTCCACCGCACAGCGCATAAAGCGTGTTTCCTCAACCACGTCCATGTCTATCGGCGAAATACATGTGCCCTTCTGAGGATATATCTCAACAAGGGATGCTCTGGACAGCTCTATAAAAGCTTCCCTTACAGGTGTGCGGCTTACTCCTAAAACTTCGGCAATTTCATTTTCGCTAACCAATTGTCCCGGTTTTAAGGTTAAATTTATGATGTTGTGTTTCAAGACTCTCATGACATATTCTCTGGTATATTCTCTTTTATTTCTCTTCAGCTTTTCAAGCATTGTTCTCCCCTATCTCTCCAGTTTCCATAATATTCCCATTACATTATGATAGCATATCAATATAAAGCCAATTCTTTGTGGAAATGAAAAATACTAGCTACTACTGCCGATATTATATACAAGCAGTTTGTTGCCTTGCCCACAAGCTTTTTGAAAATAGAGTGAAAGGCAGCCCAAGAATTTTACCATTTAATCAAACAACATTTCCACTAGATTTTTTGCAGAGCTTACCACCATTCGCTCCGTTGATTCCTTGGTGTAAGCCCCTATGTGAGGTGTGAGAATAAAGTTATCCAATGACAATAATTTGTTGTCTTTGTTTGGAGGCTCCTGGGAAAACACATCTTGGGCTGCTCCTGCAATAGCTCCTTTTACCAGCGCATCATACAGAGCGTCTTCATCTACCAGTTCGCCTCTTGAAGTATTAATTAGAAATGCAGTTTGTTTCATTTTGCTCAAAGCTTCGCTGTTAATTATTTTATTTGTTTCTTCATTTAAGGGCAAGTGCAGTGTTACAAAATCAGCTTTTTCCAGTATTTCCATTATGTCTGCCATCTCTACCTTCATGGATTGTGCAAGCCTTACATCATTAAAATAAGGGTCATAGGCCATTATGTTCATGCTCAAGCCGGCTGACATTTTCGCAACTTCGCGGCCAATTGCTCCAAACCCAATTATCCCTACCGTTTTTCCGAGAAGTTCAACGCCTAAAGTTCTATCCCATCTGCCATCTTTCACGTCATAAGTGGC
>LFSJ01000005.1:1751-3251 GCA_001512695.1 Tepidanaerobacter sp. DTU063
CATATTTTTATGCCCAGCTCTTTTGCAACCTTTAAATCTATATTGTCAAGGCCGACACCGTACTTCGATATTGCCTTGAGCTTGCTTGCGTTTCTTAGCACTTCTTCATCCATAGGGTCTATGCCGACGATGATTCCGTCTATATCCTCGCACAGTTCAATCATTTGCCCCTTTGTCAGGGTCTTTCCCGTGTTGTTTTCAACTACTTCCAGCGGGTACTTACTGAAAATCTCTTCAGCTTTGTCTCTAGCGCGAAAAAATGATTTGGGAGTGATCAATATCTTCTTTTTCATTTATACCTCCAACGAATTATCCGCATTTAAGTTATAGCATCATTATTATCTTATATTACTTCTTGGTCATCTTATCAATTGCTTCCCACAGACCGAGAATATAGGTGGCACCTAAGGCCCTGTCATAAAGGCCGTAACCGGCTCGGCCAGTTTCTCCCCAAATCATTCTGCCGTGGTCAGGCCTAATATATCCTGTAAAGCCAGTATCGTAAAAGGCCTTCACTATTTCAAACATATCAAGGGAACCTTCTTGGGAAAGGTGGGAGCTTTCGTAAAAGTCCTTTTCAGATTCAAACTTCAGGTTTCTGATATGGGCAAAATGGACTCTGCCTTCAGCTGCAAACTCTCTTATGATGGCAGGAATATCATTATTCTTGTTTGCCCCCAGGGAACCTGTGCAAAGGGTTATGCCGTTATATGGGCTGTTGTTCAGGTCAAGGAATCTGCGTATGTTGTCCCTGCTGGTAATCACTCTCGGTAGATTGAAGATGGGCCAGGGTGGATCATCGGGGTGGATTGCCAGTTTAATATCGTACTTTTCTGCGTAGGGAATAACGCTGTCAAGGAAATACTTTATGTTTTTCCAATATTGATCTTCGGTCATATCCTTATACTTTTCAATTGTAATCGACATCTCTTTTAATCTCTCCGGCTCCCATCCGGGCAGTTCAAAACCACCAGATTGCTTATCTACTTCACTTACGAGATTTTGCGGATCTATGTTTAAAATATGTTCGTGCTTGTATGCCATGGTGTTGGAACCATCAGGAAGCTCTCTTGCGAGTTCACTTCTCGCCCAGTCAAGGACAGGCATAAAGTTGTAGCAAATTACCTTGACACCGATTTGTGA
Source organism: Tepidanaerobacter sp. DTU063 (assembly GCA_001512695.1). Taxonomy (GTDB): domain Bacteria; phylum Bacillota; class Thermosediminibacteria; order Thermosediminibacterales; family Tepidanaerobacteraceae; genus DTU063. Next base: position 2,895 of record LFSJ01000005.1, read on the forward strand.
TAGATTCTTCATTGTTTCAATATAGTTTTCTATAAATTTATCCCTGCTGCTTTCGCCAAGCTTAATGTCTTCATGGATGTTAACGCTTTCGATCACTTCAATTTCAAGGTCGTGCTTGTTAATTTCCTCTTTTAAGGCCTTTACCCTCTCTATAGGCCAGACTTCGCCAGCAGGTATATCCATAAGGGTTGCCACGACACCCGTCACACCGGGTATCTGCCGGATATATTCAAGGGGAATGTTGTCGTATCCTTTCCCAAACCATCTAAATACCATTTTCATTGACATCAACTCCTAGTTTGCTTAGTATCCTTTGTTAGTTAGCATTGAGATACAACCCACTTAATAGATAAGTGG
>LFSJ01000168.1 GCA_001512695.1 Tepidanaerobacter sp. DTU063
GCCATTTTAATTGAAAATTTTGTATTGGTAAAGTTTTTAGGTATTTGTCCTTTTCTGGGCGTATCAAAGAAAGTGGAAACCGCCATTGGAATGGGAATGGCTGTTACTTTTGTAATGGCTTTAGCTTCCATGATTACCTGGCTGGTGCAGACATTTATACTAGTACCTTTTAATATTGAATATTTGCAGACCATTGCCTTTATATTGGTTATTGCTGCTTTAGTGCNNGTAGAAATGGTAATTCAAAAGATAAGCCCGACTTTGTATCAGGCTTTAGGAGTTTATCTTCCCCTTATAACAACAAACTGTGCGGTGTTAGGGGTAGCAATTTTGAATATTCAAAAAGAGTATAATTTTATAAGTTCACTTTTTAATGGTACAGCGGCAGCCCTTGGATTTACGTTGGCTATCGTATTGTTTGCGGGAGTAAGGGAAAGGCTGGAACTTTCCAATATTCCTAAAGCATTGCAGGGTTTTCCCATTGCGCTTATTACCGCAGCGCTGCTTTCTATAGCATTTTTGGGCTTCCAAGGACTGAAACTATAGCTTATTGGTAGAATTGGGGGTGTATATATATGATAGATAAAATACTTGCACCGGTACTCAGTTTAGGTGGAATGGGACTTGCGTTCTGTTCGCTTCTGGCTTATGCATCCCAGAAGTTTGCGGTTGAAGTGGACGAAAGGATTCCGCGTATAACCGAGGCACTACCCGGTGCAAACTGCGGAGGTTGTGGCTTTGCAGGATGTGCTGCTTTTGCAGCAGCAGTGGTAGAAGGAAAAGCTCCGGTAAACGGTTGCCCGGTAGGTGGGGCGTCCTGTGCGGCAGTTATTGCTGATATCATGGGTGTAACAGCTGAAAAAATGGAAAAAAAGGTTGCCAGGGTTTTATGCCGTGGTACAAAGGATAAGGCTAAGGAAAAATATGAATATTATGGTATAGATGACTGTGTTGCCGCTTCCAAGCTGTGGGGAGGTTCTAAAGGCTGTTCTTATGGGTGTACGGGTTTGGGAACCTGTGTAAAGGTATGCATGTTTGATGCCATTGAAATTGTTGACGGTATTGCGGTTATCGACCCGGAAAAATGCACTGCCTGTGGCAGATGCGCAAAAGCCTGTCCCAAAAATATAATTGAGCTTATGCCGGCAAGCCAGCAGACCTGGGTAAGGTGTAAGTCCAGGGACATGGGCAAAGTGGTAAAAAGCTACTGCCAGGTCGGCTGCATTGGATGTAAAATTTGTGAAAAGGCATGTAAATTTGATGCAATACATGTTATAGATAATATTGCAGTTATTGATGCTTCCAAATGCGTAAATTGCTCCCAGTGTGTTGTGAAATGCCCTACCAAGATTATCCAGGGCAAGACAGAAATTAAAAAAGCATATATTAATGAAGATGCATGCATCGGTTGTACCATTTGTAAGAAACAGTGCAAATTTGATGCGATAGAAGGGGAGCTAAAAAGCAAGCACAGGGTGATAGAAGATAAATGTGTGGGTTGTGAGCAGTGCGTTATCAAGTGTCCTAGGAAATGCATTGAAATGAGATGATTCACATGTAAAATAAGGTAGTCGAATTCGGCTGCCTTTTTTTATGATGACATATTTAATGGGTCCAATGTGGACAAAATATATGTAAACTAATAAATATAAATAAAAAAATTGTACTAGGTACATAGTGTAAAATAATTGTAGGACATTTTAAGGATAAAAAAACAAGAGATCCTCACTTTTTGATACAATAGAATCACCATCAAAAACCTTTGAAAAGGAGGATCTCTTGTGAATACTATTGTAATACAAAACTGCAAAAATTTCATCCATAAAATCATGAATTTCATGAGCGAACCTAATGCTAAGAAACTAGAAGAACTGGAAACTGGACTAGAG
>LFSJ01000053.1:0-128 GCA_001512695.1 Tepidanaerobacter sp. DTU063
TTTACCAAAATATCCACTTTGCCAAATTCCTTGATAACCCTTTCAGCAGCTTTTTCAACCTGTTCAGTGCTGGTAACATCACATTGTATCGGCAGGCATCTTACTCCCATTGCCCTTATTTCCTCAGC
>LFSJ01000053.1:160-2567 GCA_001512695.1 Tepidanaerobacter sp. DTU063
TAATGAGAACATGTTCTTCATCCCTTCGTATAATAATTATCATTATCATTATTTTAATAAATATTTAGCCTTAAGTCAACTTCAAATGCAACAAATTTTCAAACTTTCTCCATAACCTCCTTGAAGATTAATATCAAAAAATTTAATGAGCACACTTGTAAAAACTTTACTACGAGGTTATAATATAATTAACCAATCAGTTAAGTTAACAAAAAAGTTAAGTTAGGTGAATACTTGGTGTGAAATTAAAGTACAATAATCCGTCAGTGGAAAAATACTTTAGCGATTTTAATATAATCGCTAAGAAAAAAGGAAAAGATTTAGCTAGAGCTATTAAAAAACGATGTGATCAATTAAAGGCAGCGCCTAATTTTAGTATATACCTTAGTACTAGACTTGGCAAACCTCATCCATTATACGGTAATTTAAAAGGTTGTTATGGGATTAGCGTTACCGGTAATATAAGGCTTATTGTAAGACCGGATGTAGAGAGTTTAGACCCTGTTTCCTTACAGAAATGTGATTCAGTAATTATAGAGGGGGTGATGGACTATCATGGTCAAAAACACGAATGGCTTATCCCGTGAATTTATTATTCACCCGGGGGAAACTTTGAAAGAAATTCTTGAAGATCGCGGTATGAGCCAAAAAGAATTGGCTTTAAGGACCGGTGTAACAGAAGCGCATGTTAGCAGTATAGTAAATTGCCAAAAAGCCATATCGGTCAGCTATGCCAAAAAACTCGAATACGCTTTAGGCATTGATGCCGGCTTTTGGATTAATCTGCAAGCTAATTATGATAAAGAATTGGCTGATTTTAAAGAGGTCAATGAAATTTCCGATGAGGAATTTAACATACTTAAAAGGTTAAAAAGGATTGTGGAGTATCTTAAGAAAATCGGCTTATTAGATTCAGAAGCACACGGTCCAATACTTGTTATTCAGCTAAGAAAACTTTTAAATATCAGCAACCTAGCTCAGATACCTAAGTTTTCGCAAGTTGGTGCTTATCGTTTAGCCAAGACAGCCAGAGTAGATCCGTATGTGTTATTTACATGGCTAAGAATGTGTGATTTGATAGTGGAAAATCAGCGTGTTGAACAAGAGCTAGATGTTAACAGATTAAATGGTATTATTCCTCTAATAAAGAATTTAATGTTTTTTAAAGATATAGCCGATGTCCAGTCCAGGTTAAAAGTTTACCTGGCTGAATGTGGAATTAGGTTTGCTATCGTCAAATATTTTAGAGGTGCCCCGGTTCAAGGCGTGATTAAAAAGAATGATGATGGAACCTTAAACTTGATTATGACTACCAGAAGGAAATTTGCGGATATATTTTGGTTTACCTTTTTTCATGAAATAGGACATATCATCAATGGAGATTTTGAAGATGGTTTGATTGATTATGATTTCGCAGAGGGGGAGAAAGAGGATAGAGCAGATGAATTTGCTGCTAATACTATGATTGATATAGCGGCATACAAAAGCTTTATTATAGAAGGAGATTTCTCGCTAACTTCGATTAAGCGATTCAGTGCAAATCATAATATTCCCCCTTACATTCTTATAGGTAGACTACAAAGAGAGGGGATAATTAAATATACCCAATACTCATCTGAGAAGGTAATGTATGGGCATTGAATTCTTCTTTGTTCAAACAAACCATCCCCAGTTAAAAAGATAAAAGGGTCTTTCTTTAGAGACCCTTTATTTACCCTCGTGTTTTTCTAATGTTAAAGTTACATTACTTTTACTCCAGTATTCATAATTTCTCTTGCAAGAGGATTAGATGCATTAAATTCACTGGTTTTAAATGGTCGTGGCTCTATTCTATTATCTATCTTTCTTCTAATTTTCATCAGCATTAAAGTATCTTCTACGAGGTCACCGCTAAAATCATCCCCGACTATGGCCACATCAATATCACTATCTGGCGTATAATCGCCTTTCACATATGAACCATATAAATAAACATGTTTTACGTCTATCTTTTCTTTTACTAATCTGGTATGTTCTGTTACTATATCCTTTGCTTTCTGTCTGTAACCGAAAGAAAACATATTTTCGACCTATATCGCCAATTCATCAATGCAAACTTAGCGTGTTTTAAGCCTCTAGTTTGCTTTCGGTATTTCAATTTCAATGCCTGTTTTTATTATTTCTTCTACTATACCCTTAGGATTTTCGTAATCATCAACAGTAAATGCAAGCGGCTGCAAATCTAAGTCATAGTCTAGTGTCTGCAAAAATAAGAATTTAAAAGCTTCTACCTGCTCCATTCCTGCAAAATAATCTGAAAATATCGCTATATCTATATCACTATCTTTATTATAAGTTCCTTTTGCATATGAACCAAATAATATTGCTTTCTTAACAGGTATTTGCTTATCTATTTTTAATACGTAGT
>LFSJ01000218.1 GCA_001512695.1 Tepidanaerobacter sp. DTU063
TATGTTCATATGTGGATAGATACTTACAACAAAAATTAGCATTACCGCGGCACATGCAGCCATAGATATATATTTTCTGAAGTTATTTGTTACAATATGTCGGCGGGTAGATCTTTGTGTCAAGCGATTCATGATCTTCTCATGTAAAGTTTCATCAACCGACAAATTATCCATATAATTCTTGTAATCTTTCATAACAGCTCCTCCTCAATGAATGATTTTAGTTTATGACGTGCTCGGGTGAGCAAACTTCTGACAGTAGATTCCTTTTGTTCTGTAATCTCTGCAATTTCCTTTGTTGTATATCCTTCATAATAGAATAAATGAATCACAATTCTGTATTTTGCAGGCAAAGACAGGATTGCTTCCATCAGATAGTTCTGTTCTTCTGTCTGTGCCGGATAAGACTCAAGTAGAGGCACTGTTTTCTTCCACCAACTTGATCGCAAGCGACTTTTGCAAAGGTTAACGGTTACCCGAATAAGCCATGCAATTTCGTGTTCCGGAGATTGAAAAATCGGGCATTTCTCAATTACCTTGACAAATACATCCTGTACTATTTCTTCTGCATCAGCTTTGTTCCCAATGATAGCAATAGCAGTTCTATATAGCCTGTTTTCATATTTTAATACAAATTCCTCCATACAATCCTCCGGCCGGAAGGATAGATCAAGCATCTGCTCACCTCCTCACCCTATATACGCATGAAAGGCATAAAATGCTGCAAGGCGNNGCGTTTCAGGCTTGATAAAACTTATAGTTGCCGCATTTTCAAAGCGGGATTAACCATATTTGTTCCTATTTTGCTCAAAAATGAAGACCTGCCAAGGGAAAGCAGGTCTCGGACACACAAACAATGCAGCAAACAGGCTATCATTCTGCTTTTATTAGTACTTTAGGCCCTATGGCTTTGCGTTTCCTAACATTAGGCAAATTTGCCCTTAGCTCTGATTTTCTATTTTCAGATTTTCGACAGATAGAAGCAAAAGCCATACTGGGCAATTTTTTAATTGATGTACTGTGGTTTGCTCATAGAAAACTCAATCTCGCCGCGAGAATTAAAAAGAGTCGCGTCTTTGATACCGTTTGCCTTTAAATGCTTAAATAGATTTTCCCAATGGAGAGTGCGTATGTCATCACGATTCCCATAATGGTCAATTATTTTATCGGCAAGCCCCGGTATTTCCTTTTCCGATACAGGCATCGTGCAGAACTTTTTGATGGATGGTTGCCAGTCTGCACCATCTTTTGCCTGCTCATATTTTTCAAGCACGTAATTACCGCTATTATCCTTTTTATAAGTAATGGCCGATGGAACGACGCTACCACCCACCTCATCCAGCACATTGCCATAAAGCTTGTAGGTTGCGCTGAAGGTGGTCACAAATACTTTTAACAGTTCGTCCTCTTCATAGCT
>LFSJ01000023.1:0-11101 GCA_001512695.1 Tepidanaerobacter sp. DTU063
TTATTGAAGGAGTTTTCCGAAATGAGCCGATGAGCATGCATATGAAGCAGACCATGAAGATGCCTCTTGAAATGCTAGGGGTCAGCCCCGAAGAAATGGAAGCATCAGGTCTTGCTGAAGGAATAGTTACGGAGACGGTTTGGCACGATAATGTCATTTATACTAAGAACCCCGACACTGGCCAGTGGATATACCAGGATTTAACCGGAATGGAAGAAATGATTGGTTTTGATAGCTTAATTCAAATGACTCCCCAACAATCGATAGAGATGATGAATGAAGCAGGAGTTATCAATGTGTTTGGCGATGATGCAGTAATTGAGGGTAGGGAGTATTACACTATCAAGAATTACATTGATGCTGAAAGTTATAGGAGTTTGGTGGAACAAGTCCTAGGAAATATCAATTTGGGTTCTTTTATGGCAGCTTTTGCCGCACAAGCTGGGGATGGCGAAGATGTCAGTGCACAGTTAGAGCAAATATTTGATATTGTTCTGAATAACATAGTTTTTGATTACTATATAGATACCTTTATTAATAAAGAAACTCTGCTATCCGATTACATGAAGATTGATTTGAATATGGTAATTGATGTAAAACAATTGATAGAAGCAATTGCGGAAGTGACAGAAATGGATGAAGAAGAAAAAGCAGCGATTCCTGAAAGCCCCATGGTTTTCCAAATTAATATGAAAGGCGACTATCAGATGTACGATTACGGAGTTGAACTCGAACTTCCCGATCTGAGTGATGCAATCAGCCAGGAAGAATATATGCAGCAAATAATGGAGATGATGGAGGAAATCGAAGAAGCAGAAGCATTAGCTGAATAGAGAGGGCATGATATAAAGGGATTCGGTTTGCATATGCTTAAGAGCAATGACCAGGCGGCTTAGATAGCCGCCTTTTATTATTATAAACTGACACATCCCAGGCTGCTTTCAAGAATTTTATGCTTGAGATGAATTGATTTATGTGGTATACTTTTCTGAAATGTTATATAACAGGAGGTGACATACCATGAGTATTCAGATCTTAATCGCAATGGTACTTTACATTGGAGCAGTCATTGCCATTGGCCTTAACTATGCCAAGACGGCCAGTGAGAGCACGGAAAATTTCCTCATAGGTGGAAGGTCCCTGGGGCCATGGGTTACCGCCTTAGCCGCAGAGGCGTCCGACATGAGCGGCTGGCTCTTGATGGGCTTGCCCGGCGTCGCCTACTGGGTGGGTTTGAGTGACGCCTTTTGGACGGGCATCGGTCTTCTCGTAGGTACATATTTAAACTGGCTCTTTGTGGCAAAGAGAATACGGGCCTATTCGGAAATTGCCGGCAACTCAATCACTATCCCAGACTTCATCAGCAAAAGGTTTAAGGAAGAGAACAAGGTACTGATGACACTGGCCGCTCTTTTTATCTTGGTTTTCTTTACGGTATATGCAGCTAGCTGCTTCGTTACAGTGGGTAAACTCTTCAGCACTCTTTTTAATTTTAAGTATGTTTACATGATGGTGGCAGGGGCCCTCTTCGTCATCATCTATACCTTTGTGGGAGGTTTTTTGGCTGAAAGTGCCTCAGATTTTATGCAGGGAGTCGTCATGATCTTTGCCCTGGTGGCGGTATTGGTTGCGGGAATCGGTGCTGCAGGCGGCCTATCGCAGGTCGTACAAAATGCAAAGCAGATACCCGGATTTTTCGAGTTTTTCGGAATAGCTTCTCCCCAACTGGCAGATGGAGTGCAGCAGGTGGTGGATGGAAAGCCCGTTTTTGGCGAGGCCGGCAGTTACGGCTGGCTTACGGTGATATCCACCTTGTCCTGGGGCTTAGGCTATTTTGGCATGCCCCACGTGCTCCTAAAATTTATGGCCATTCGTGAAACCTCGGAGCTGACCTTGTCCAGGAGAATAGGCACCCTTTGGTGCGCCATCTCCCTCGGAGCATCTATTGGCATAGGAATCATCGGCAGGGTAATATTTCCAGATGCCTATCTTACCCAAAGCGCCGCGGAGAATATCTTCATCCTGATGTCTACCAGCTTTTTCGTCCCCATATTCGCCGGTATCGTGATGTCCGGAATCCTTGCAGCTACCATCAGTTCGGCGGACTCATACTTGATTATTTCCGCATCGGCCTTTTCCAAGAACATCTACCATGGTCTAATCAAAAGGGAAGCCAGTGACCGGGAAGTGTTGACCATGACCAGAATTGCCCTTTTGGTCATCTCGCTCTTTGCCATATTTATAGCCCTGGATGAAAATAGCGTCATCTTTAAGGTGGTTTCCTTTGCCTGGGCGGGCTTTGGTGCCACCTTCGGACCGACGGTGCTGTTTTCCCTGTTTTGGAAGAGGGTCAGCAGGGCAGGGGCCATGGCCGGGATGCTCACCGGTGGAATTACGGTCTTTGTCTGGAAATTGTTAGTCAGGCCCTTAGGGGGTGTATTTGATATCTACGAACTTCTCCCGGCTTTTGTCCTGTCATGTGTAGCTATAGTGGTGGTTTCCCTGCTGAGCGAGGAACCTTCCGAGGAAGTTCTGAAGGAATTTGAATTGGCCAGGAACATGAGCATGGGCCTATAAAAAAACGAGGCGGCTTTAGTAAAAGCCGCCTTAAGTATTATAGGCTGTCTCCGAAATCCTCCCGGAACTTTTTCAGCAGTTTTTCCTGCCAATCCGATACAGGCTTTAACCTGCCGAAGAAGAAGCGCAGTATGCTGGGCTCGTATACGAACTCCAAGCCTCCGATGAGCCTTCGATTTTCATACAGCCATACAATCCTGTCAACTGCATACTTCACCTGGGAAAGGGTAAATACCCGTCTCGGCATGGCGAGCCTCAAGAGCTCCATGTTTGCAAAACATTCGCTTCCATCGGGATTTCTCTGTTCCGATAGTGTGCCGCGCTCCATGCCGCGAATTCCGCCGGCGATGTAAAGGGCCGCTGCCAGTGCGCCTGCTGGGTATTGGCTTTGGGGTATGTGGTCCACAAATTCCATGGCATTGATGTGGCAACCCAGGCCGCCGGGAGGAGTGACGACGGGAACCCCGTGTTTTATTAGCTCATTGCACATAAAATCGATAAACTGCGGTCCTTGACTTATTACATCTTCATCCATAGTTTCATCTAAGCCTACGGCTATTGCTTCCATTTCCCTGACTGACATGCCCCCGTATGTCAAAAAGCCTTCATAAAGAGGTATAAATTCCATCATGAGTTTGTACAGCTTTTCATCCCTAAAACACAGTCCGCCGCCTCTTGCACAACCGAGTTTACGGGCGGAAAAATATATGATATCGCAAAGGGACGCCATCTTGCGGGTAATTTCCCTAATTGTCATGTCCTTGCATTGTTCTTCCCGGCTTTTGATAAAATGCAGGTTGTCTTGAAGTAAGCTGGCATCCATGACGAGGATGATACCGTACTTGTCGCAGACTTTGCGCACTTCAGCTAAGTTTTCCAAAGAGAAGGGCTGACCGCCGATAAGGTTTGTCCCTGCTTCCATGCGGACAAAGGCAATTTTGTCCGGGCCATGCTCTTGGATGACAGCTTCAAGCTTGTCTATATCCATATTGCCCTTAAAGGGATGTTTGTTATTGGCATCCAGGCCTTCGTCGATTAAGAGCTCCTCCACCGTTCCGCCACACAAAACTATGTGGGACTTGGTGGTGGTAAAGTGGTAGTTCATCGGAACTATCTGGCCGGGTTTTACCAGGGTTTTTGCGATGATGTGCTCACATGCCCTGCCCTGGTGTGCCGGCAGGAAGAAGTCCATCCCGAATATTTCCTTCAGCTTGCTTTCGAGCCGGTAAAAGGTTTCGCTTCCAGCGTAGCTGTCATCTGCCAGCAGCATTGCTGCCTCCTGCCTGTCGCTCATGGCATTGACGCCGCTGTCCGTCAGCATGTCTAAAAAGACGTCCCGGTTTTTGAGAAGGAAAGTGTTGTTTCCTGCCTCATTTATTGCCTCGAGGCGCTGCTCGATGGGCCTTAGCTCCAGTTTTTGCACAATCCTTACCTTGTGCATTTCCAAGGGTACTTTTTCATTGTTAAAAAATTTGATGTTTGCCATATTACCATCCTCCATTTTTTTATACTATAAAAGCCATGCTACCATCCTACAGTTTACCATCCTACCGTTTTACAAACCCTAATAGCAACCCTCTCCTTTCATACAAATTAAAAAATCCCGTCCTCATATGTAAAGGACGGGTTAGTGTTCCCGTGGTACCACCTTAATTCATTGATATCTCGCGATACCAACCTTATCAAGTACATTGCAATGGCAATATACTCTAGCACTGTAACGGGTGCAGGCCCCCGGCCCAGTCTACTCGGGTCTTTCCTTTCGGTGAGCAACTCCTGAGATGTATTCGGATACGCCTCCCCTTGCGCCTCTCACCAGCCGGCAACTCTCTTTAAGGCTCGCGCGTTCCTACTTCTTCTCGGTCATAGTTTTTAAAATATTGAAGACATTATACCGAGAAAGGAGACGACTGTCAAGAACAAAAATCAAGTTTTTTTGCAATAAAAGCCAGAATGTGCAATTCTTGATGTTGCGTGGGACAAAAAGTGATTATTTTTTAAAAATAAGTAAAAGAAATTTAAAAAAATGCCTTTTGGTTGATACTATAATTACAATTGAGAAAGATAAACATTCTCAATGCCTTAATAAAGGGAGGAAGATATGATGTCTTTAACCTTTGGGAGCAAACGCAATAAGTACAGGGTAGTTGAACTGCCCGATTCTCACTTGTTAAAAGTACTGGGACTTAGAAAGGGAACGGAGTTTACCCTTCAGACCAAGCATCCCTTTAAAGGCCCGGTTGTTGTTAAAGTTGGATGCAGATGTATAGCAATAGATCACGACATAGCAAGGGATATCATCGTGGAGGAGGTTTCGTAGTTTGAGGTGCCATTCATCAAGGCCCCATGAAAAAAACATAGAGAACGAGAAGATAAGGATACTGCTCATGGGAAACCCCAATGTCGGCAAGAGCGTTATCTTCTCAAAGCTGACAGGAGTCAACGTAGTAAGTTCCAACTATGTCGGCACTACTGTAGATTACACCGTGGGAGATGTAAGCTTTGGAAGGCAGCGAGGAGTCATGATAGACGTGCCCGGTGTATATTCCTTAGAGGCAACTTCCGAAGCTGAAAAGGTGGCGGTGAGTTTACTAGAAGAAGGGGCAGATGTCATCGTCTGCGTACTAGATGCTACCCATCTGGAGCGAAACCTGCTTTTGGCCTACCAGTTAAGAGAGTACCAGATTCCCATAGTCTACAGTTTAAATCTGCTGGACGTGGCTGAAAGGCAGGGCATCAAGATTGATGCGGCAAAGCTGTCGGAAGAACTGGGTGCTCCCGTAATACCTACAGTTGCCATTAAGAACGCGGGCTTAATGGATCTTTTGAGGAAGGCCGTAAGCTTTGCCAAGGAAAAAGCAAAGCCCGAGCCAAAGCTTTCCGATGAGGAAAGATGGCTTAAAATAAAGGATATCGTGGCCAAGGTCCAGACCGAGGTGGAAAAGAAGACCACTTTTATGGATCTGTTGGAAGACAAGACGATTCAGCCCTGGCCGGGCATACCTATCGCACTATTGGTCCTTATTTTGTCTTTAGGTGTCGTAATTGGCGGAGGAAAGGGATTGAGGGCCCTGGTCCTTTTGCCTTTGGTGAGGGATGTGATTCAGCCTTTCCTCACTAATATAGTGTCACTGCTTGTGCCCCCCGGCATTTTTAGAAACCTGCTGGTGGGAGAGTTCGGGATTTTCATAATCGGCATCGAGTGGCCCTTTGCCCTTATACTGCCCTACGTTTTTTTATTTTACATCGTCTTTTCCTTCCTGGAAGACAGCGGGTTTATGCCCCGGATTGCGGTTTTGGCTGATGGGGTTTTCAGGCGCATAGGCATTCAAGGGGGAAATATCATTCCCATAATGCTGGGTTACGGCTGTGCCGTTCCTGCAATTTTGGGCAGCAGGACTGCCAACACTTACAAGGAGAGGCTTATAGTCGCGGCGTTGGTTTCCTTTGCCGTTCCATGTGCGTCTCAAAGTGCGGCCTTCTTCGCCCTATTGGGCGACAGGTCGGTAGCGGCCCTGGCGTTTGTATATCTCCTGTCCATACTCATGGGCCTGTTCGTAGGCTATGTCATGAACCGGATGGTTCCGGGCAAGAGCCAGCCGATGCTCCTTGAAGTGCCAAATCTCTTGTGGCCTGACAAGGAAGCCTTTAAGAAAAAGCTAAAGATCAGGATGAAAGGTTTCCTGGTGGACGCAGAAGGGCCCATGCTGATGGGCATAATAATAGCATCCCTGATAGCGGAAACGGGTGTGCTGAATGAATTTAGCAAGCTGATTGGCCCCCTGGTAGAAGGCTGGCTAGGCTTGCCGAAAGAAGCCAGCTTATCTCTGCTCCTTGGGATAATAAGAAGGGAATTGGCGGTACTGCCTTTGCTTGAGCTAAATCTAAGCACTTTGCAACTGGTAGTAGGTTCGGTAATAGCTCTATTCTACCTGCCCTGCCTGTCGGTATTTGCGGTGCTGGCAAAGGAGTTCTCGCTGAAAGCTGCAGTCTTTATAGGTGTATTGACCACAACTTTCGCCTTTATCTTCGGCGGGATAATCAATAAACTGGGCGGCCTGATACTGGGAGTATTGTGATGGGAGAGGCTTAGTATGATAGCAGTTTGCACTGAATGTATAGAGAGAAACTTTTCCAAGAGCAATTTTCTAATAAAGCTGTATGGGCTGTATTACAGAAATATTGTAAAAAACGAGGTAAAATTGGCCGGAATAAGAAGCTGTGACAGGATACTTTGCATCGGCGGCGGGCCCATTCCCTCTACAGCCATAGAAATGGCAAGGCAGACCGACGCCTGTGTTCATGTCATTGATATGGACGGCACTGCTGTGGTATGTGCCAGGGATGTAATAAAGAAGCTGGGTCTCGCGCATAAGATTACGGTAGAGCAGGCTAGGGGAGAAGAAGTGGATATCAGCCCGTACAATGTAATCCACGTTGCCTTGCAGGTTAGGCCAAAAGAGGCCGTTTTAAGGCATATCTGGAATAACTGCAAGCTGGGAGCAAGGATTATCGTGCGCATGCCGAAGAAGGGCCTCAGGTCCTTTTATTCAAATGTAACGGATGCCTTTATAGAGAGAAATTCCGACTACGTCAGCTTTGACTCTTCCGGCTTGTGCGCCAATACCATGGATAAAACTTTGCTGATGGTGAAAGCTTAGAGGATGACTATGAAGAGAGAATATAAACTTGTCCTGTATGCCCTGGGAGCTTTCATGCTGGGCTATATAGTGCTAAGTGCCGATTGGATAGAGTTCTACACCTATCTACAGGTAACACCGGTAAAGGTTATAGTGCTGCTGTTGTTTTACCAGTGCATCACTAAGCTCCTGATCAACATTCAGTGGAAATCCCTGGCCAGTGAGGTCTGTGGCGAAGTCTCTTTTCTGGATGTAGTCCTGGCTAATGCTACGGGAGATATAATGGACGGTCTCACGCCCGGAGTTAAGATGGGGGGAGAGCTTGGAAGGATTTTTGCGCTGAAGAGCCGGGCAGATATCGATATTGCCGATGCCAGCATAATCGTGGGCCTGCAAAAAACCTTTAGCCTGTTTAGTTTCCTCCTCTTGACGTTGGGGAGTGTAACCTGGTTTAGTCTCAGCTTTGGCGGAAGCGATAAGTACTATTTATATATATTCACTGCGGCAATTGCGGCATTTATAGTGATATTTGCCGCTCTAATATTATTTGTCCTAAAACCTGAAACTATCATGGGGCGGCTGGGCAGAATATCTAGGGGTTCTAAAACAATAATCAAGATTGAGGAAAGCTTAAAGAAGTACAGCCAGATACTAAGAAGGCTTTTTAGCAACAAAAGGCTATTTTGCTCGCAGATGCTTTTGGGAATCTTCATTTGGAGTTTTTATGCCTTTAAGCTGCATGTGCTGGTGAAAAGTTACCATATCCAGATGGGTTTCTTTTCCCTGGCAGCCATCACCTTTTTATCTTATGCAATGGGCATGATTCCCCTGCTGCCCGGCGGCATGGGCAGTTTTGAAAGCTGCATGATACTGCTCCTGAAGCTCTCGGGCATCTCCGTGGAAATGGGAGCAGCCATTGCTATAGTGTTTAGGCTTGTGACTTTCTGGTTTGAGTTTATCTTAAGCGGCCTTATCTTAATCTTGGCCAGTGTCCCTGCAATTTGCAGAGGTGATAATGATGTTAAAATTCAAGTTTAAGGAGCGGAATCTGTCACACATAGTGCCTAATGCCATAACCTTTGCCAATATGGCCTTGGGTGTCATAGCCATATATTTAAGCATGGGTGCTACGGTAGACAAAATAAAAGCAGCCGCGGCAATTATCCTGATAGCCGGGGCTGCAGATAAACTGGATGGTTTTGCTGCCAAAAAACTGGGCTCCGTTAGCGAATTCGGCAAGGAATTGGACTCCCTTTGCGACCTGGTTTCCTTCGGTGTTGCTCCGATACTTGTTTGGTGGAATATGGGCATGGATTCACTGAACTTTGCCGTGTGCACGGTGTCCCTGCTTTACATCGGTGCCGGTGCATACAGGTTGGCTAGGTTTAACCTTGGCAAAGACAAGGGCTACATTGTAGGACTGCCCATAACCATAGCGGGCATGGCCATGGCGGGGAAGGTCCTCATAGATATCAGTTTCAGATTGGAATATATTACTAAAACTATCTTAATGCTTGAAAATCTTGGCCTTACCCTTTTGCTGTCCCTCCTGATGGCCAGCAGTTTTAAAATAAAAAGGCCCCTATAGGGCATTGAGCTCTTTTCCATCCTGATGCCTGTGTTCGCTGTACAGTTTTCTATATTGGTTTGGAGTCATGCCTTCAAAGCCATTGAATACTCGGCAAAAATAGCTTTGGCTGTTGAAACCGCACTCTAGTGTTATATCCATTATCGAAAGCTTTGTTTTTGCCAGGAGTTCCTTGGCTTTTTCAATTTTCATCTTGTTGACATGATGGGAAAAACTATTGCCTATGCATTTTGAAAACAGGTTGGAGAGATAGCTCTTGCTGACGTGGATAGCACTGGATACCTCGTCCAAGCTGAGCTCCTTGTCAAGGTTGTTCTTTATATATGCGAGGGCATCGTTGATTATGGGATTGTTTATCCTGCAAAGCTGGTCATTTATAAAGTTAAGGTACCGCTTGACCATCTCTTCCCCTACAAGAATCACGTCCTCTAGAGTTTGCCGTGCTTCTATTTCGTTCATGATACTATCTCTCATGTTAATAAGCTTTCTTATACATACTAGCCCTTTGCGGCAATTGACATACATTATACTGTTTAA
This sequence comes from Tepidanaerobacter sp. DTU063, assembly GCA_001512695.1. GTDB lineage: Bacteria > Bacillota > Thermosediminibacteria > Thermosediminibacterales > Tepidanaerobacteraceae > DTU063. The sequence continues at coordinate 9,343 of LFSJ01000023.1, forward strand.
GGAAACAAGGTAGTTTTTCATGTACCTCAATCTCGCCTCGGGCTCAAGTTCTTTGCTTATGATAACATTTACAATTCGCCTGTAGATGCTCAAAGCGTCCTCTTCAGCTTCGATGTTGACAAAGTGTATCAATTTATCTTCTAAAGAAACCATTATTTACCTCCCGTTTATGCGGCTTCAAATGAAAATGGTTTTCATTTATATTATACCAGTTATATTTAAAAGATGCCAGCAACACTTTTGTGAATAATTGGGGACAGGTACAAAAAATTCATCGGGATGAATTTTTTGTACCTGTCCCCAATTATTCACAAGTTTTCCATATCTGCTGATATAATATAGATAAGTAACTTTCAGAGGTGAAAACAAAATGAAAAAGCTGTTCCAGGGTGAAGAGATTGTGCATGGGGCTAAAATCTTGGGAGATATGATGAAAAAATCCGCAAGCACGGTAGTGCTGACGGGTGCCGGCATGGATACGGAAAGCAACATACCGGATTTTAGAGGAAAAAATGGCCTCTGGAGAAACATGAACCCCATGCTGGTGGCCAGTATCGACAATTTCTACAACAATTACGATGAGTTTCACGATTATTACACGACGCGGATAAAAAGGCTGGAGGACGTCAAGCCTCACGAGGGCCATTACATCCTGGCGGACTTTGAAAAGCGGGGGATTATCAAGAGCATCGCTACCCAGAACGTTTCGGGCCTGCACCATATGGCAGGCAGCAATAGTGTCTACGAACTTCACGGCAATATTAAAAGGGCAGTATGCAATAGCTGCAGGCGGGAAGCCAGCCTGGATGACTTTTTGAACAAGCAAAAATGTCAGCATTGCGGAGACCTCTTGAGGCCCGCCGTGGTATTGTTCGGCGAAGCCTTGCCGAGGGACATGTGGTCTTTGGCCGAAAAAGATATCAAGAACTGCGACTTGCTGATAGTTATAGGGACCAGCCTTGAAGTGTATCCGGTAAACCAATTTCCAAGAATGGCCAGGGGTAGGATTGCACTGATAAACAATGAGGACTTAAGCTATGGTCGCGAATTTGATATAAAACTCATAGGAAGGGCAAAGGAAGTCTTACAGGAACTAAGTAGAAATGTTTGAATGAATGAAAGTGAATAATTGGGGACGGGTGAATAATTGGGGACGGGTACAAAATATTCACGAGTGAATATTTTGTACCCGTCCCCAATTATTCACCCGTCCCCAATTATTCATATTTCAAAACAAAACGCCTTCAGGCAAAAACCGGAAGGCGTTTTATTTGAAGCCCCTGTCCAGGAGCTTGTTTTATTCGAAGATGATTATTGCGTCTTTGCACTTAATGCGAAGGGCAACGGTTTCTACGATGCGGAATACATGGTTAAAGTCCGTGGTTTCCAGGTACCCGGTTTCTATGTCCTTACCCACGGCAAGGTCCATGTACTGAGGCTCGGCGCATACCATGACTGCCTTGCCCTCGCCCAAGACCGGCGAGCTGTATATATGGCCATTCAATATTTTCCTGATGCGCTCTTCTTCTGTCATTCCCAGCGAAGGCTGCAGGCGGTATAGCTTATAGTACATATCGGGGCTTAAAATCAGGCTGTACCGGCCGATAAGGCTCTTGCTCTGGAACTGGGCGATGGCTGAAACAACGTCGGTAAAGGCATTTTCGCCGACGGTCCAATCGGACCTTGAAATCTTGGAAGCGCCCTCTGCAGTGAAGAGGCCTTCCAAGCCCAGGAACTCATCTCCGAAGAATATGAGCCT
>LFSJ01000023.1:11240-12785 GCA_001512695.1 Tepidanaerobacter sp. DTU063
GACAGGAATCTGCGACCTATTAGATTTTTCTTAACGGTATCCACCACTGTTGAGTCTATTTCCTTCCAAAAATCACTTGAAAAGTCAACAGTATCCCTCGCAAGAAAATCCATATATCTTATCCTCCCCGTTAACTTATTCTTCCTTTAATAAACTGCCAACGGTTGAACCGGGCTTTGGCGGTTCCTTAATTCCGAGTTCTTCCATCATTTCCCTGACCTCTTCTTCGCCTTCCAAGAAGAAATCAGCTTCCGTGGGATCTAAATGGCGAAGTAGGGTCATCAGTTCGCCAACATGTGCCTTCTCTTCGTCCCTTATATCGCTGAGCACCCTCTTAACAAACACATCATCAGTTGCCTGAATGTGGGCATCATAGATAAAAATCGCTTCCAGCTCTGCTGCAATATCTAGGCGTATGGCTTGAATCAGCTCCTGCTTTGAAACTTTACGCTCCACATTACCGCTAAATGGATTGGCAAAGGTAGGCATGACACCATCTCCTTTTTTTATTTTAACAATCCTAATAAAGTGAAAATACGAACTTTTCATCTCCATTATATAAAATAGTATTCATTACTGTCAAGGTAAACTTGGTGCCAGACGCCTAACTGATTAACTTATTTAACCGTAGGATAATTATTTGCTTCGGGATTATATTTGGAAACAATGGGGAAAATAAACAGTGAAAATCACACCGAATGCGAAGGAGGACGTAATATTGAAGTACCCGAAACTTTTTGAACCGGCAGCTTTGGGTTCGCTAAATTTGCCAAATCGCATTGTATTATCACCCATGCACACCAATTTCACCATCGGCAATAAGTATACTGAAAAATACATTGAATATTACAAGGAAAGGGCGAAGGGCGGAGTTGGCCTGATTATCACCGCCCATGTGATGGCAGAAGTAGATGTGGACCCTTATCCCACCACCTTCGGCTATCCAACCATAGATTCGGCCGGCGAAGTAAAGTACTTTGCAGAGCTTACAGAAACTGTCCACAAGTACGGGACGAAAATAGCCATAGAGCTTTCACCGGGCACGGGCAGGCTGGCAGATGAAATCATAAATAGGAAGCCGCCGGTAGGACCTTCGGAAATACCGCTGTTGATGATGCCGGATGTAAAGACAAGGGAGCTTACAAAAAGTGAAATCAAACAGCTGGTAAAGGCTTACGGAAGAGCTGCAGGATTAGCCAAGCAGGCAGGCTTTGATGCGATTTACGTTCACTTTATGGCCTATTTGGGGGACCAGTTTCTCTCTTCCTGCTGGAATAAAAGGCAGGACGAATACGGTGGAAGCCTCGAAAATCGAATGAGGTTTCTGGTGGAGTGCATCGAGAGTGCCCGCGCCAATGTCGGTAAAGACTTTCCCGTGATAGTGGGCCTGGCCACGGACCACGGGTTTCCGGGTGGAAGGGAACTAGATGAAACTATAGAAATTGCAAAAAGGCTTGAGGAGCTAAAAATCGATGCCCTGCATTTGAGGCGGGGCAGTTACGACGCAATGAACCTCATAGTGCCTACGGTTTATATGAAGGAGGG
>LFSJ01000055.1:0-1358 GCA_001512695.1 Tepidanaerobacter sp. DTU063
ACTAGCCAAGAGGGGAAAACTTTGATAGAATACATATCAAAAGAAAATGGCAGAGTAGGTAACTTGCGTTAAGTGCTAAGGGATGGGACGTTGCCCTTAGACGAAAAGCTTTTTAAAAGCTTGCGGTAAGTTATCGCGTTCGCTGCCACATCAGAGGAAGCCTTTTTCCATTGGTGTGGCAGATTCTGCCCATTAATAATGGAAGGAGGCTTGTTTTAATGAAAAAGTTTTCTACCAGAGAGCTGGTCAATTTGTCCTTGTTAATTGCTCTCAACATCGTCCTTACAAGAGTTGCCAGCATAAGAATAAACATCGGAGCAGTTGAGGGCGTGAGAATCGGTTTTGGAAGCTTTCCCATAATTTTAGCAGGCCTTATTTTTGGACCTGCAGGTGGGGGAATTGTAGGAGCAATAGGCGACATAATCGGGTATTATATAAATCCGGCGGGAGCCTATTTCCCTCCATTAACTTTATCGGCTGCCTTAACCGGCGTAATACCACCTCTAGTTTTAAAGATGACAAAACGTCCGAATTGGAGTTTGTGGGAGCTTATTGTTGCTATAGGTATCGGCCAATTCATCACTTCTATCCTTTTAACACCGTATTTGTTGCAGCTGGCCTTTAATATACCATTTTTCGCTACATTGCCCGCGAGAATAATATCACAAGCTATTAACGTGCCAATATATGCAGTTTTGGCCCAAAGAATCAAAAAGAAAGCAGATATAATATTTAATTAAGACCGTAGTTGGAGCCCCGGATAGGGGCTCTTTTCAATGATGCATCCTGTATGTGCAAAATCACTATCCTTCAACTTGAGTTGGATGGCGGTTCAACGGGAAGCACAGCCATACCATTTTATACGAGGCTGATGTCATGGGAAATTCGCGTGATGCCTTTATTTACCGCAAGATATATACTATACTATATATATAATGTGTAGTTTACATATGAGTATAAGAGCGGGAGGTCATCATGAAAGAGGAAAAACTAAAACTCAGGCGAAAGATTTATAGGTTGGTTGCAGAACATTCCCGGACCTTGGACAATTTGGATGATGTGTATGAAGCGGTACTCGACAGTGTAAGCGAAGATATAAGCAGGGAAGAAGCCGAGTTTAGGGTAAGGGCAGCCTTAGGGTCTTTTGAGAAGGGGAAGATTCCGGAAGAAGTAGATTTCCCCTTTATTTCCGTAATTGAAAAAGCATGTAAAGGATATGGCGATGATTGTACGTGTGTGGATGCCTGCGAGACTGAAGCACTTTCCAAAAGCGATGAAGACGGAAGGCCGGTTATAGAAATTGACAAGTGCCTTTCCTGCGGCCTATGCATAGTAGCCTGTCCCGAGGGAGCCATTAC
>LFSJ01000055.1:1363-13078 GCA_001512695.1 Tepidanaerobacter sp. DTU063
ATTTTGGCACCGGCATTTTCCGGCCAATTTGGCCCCGATGTAAGTGAGGAACAGATAAAATCCGCCCTTTTGATGCTTGGCTTTTATGATGTGGTAGAGGTTGCCCTGGGAGCTGATATGATAACAGTGAAGGAAGCCAATGAGTTTTTAAAGCGCATGCAGAGAGGCGATGAGTTTATGATTACCTCCTGTTGTTGCCCACCATTTGTCCGCCTGGCAAAAGGCTTCAGGCCGAAGATAGCCGGCATGGTTTCGGATTCGGTATCTCCCATGATAGCTGTTGCGAGGTTCATTAAGGCCGAAGATGACAACGCCAAAGTGGTCTTTATAGGGCCTTGCATAGCTAAAAAGACGGAGGCAAAACTTCCCGAATTAAAGGATGCTGTCGATTGCGTACTGACCTTTGAAGAGTTGGAGGCAATCTTTGAGGCTTACAAGCTGGAACCCGGCAAAATCGATGTAGAAATGCCGTTAAATGATGCCTCCCACGATGGCAGAATATATGCCCATACCGGAGGTGTGTCAAAAGCGATTGCCGCCAGCATCAAGAGTTTAAATCCGGGTCTTGATGTGAAAATACGCCATGGCAATGGCATAAAGGAGTGCAGGCAGATTCTCGATGCAATAGAGGATGGGAGATTGGAGGCCAACTTTGTTGAAGGAATGGCCTGTATCGGTGGCTGCGTAGGAGGACCGGGAAAACTGGTGAACCATGAAGTTGGTGCAGCAGCAGTTGATGAATTTGCAAAAAAGAGCAAGGTAAAGGAAGCCATATCAAATGAAGCAGCTAATATTCTTGTTGAGAAGTACAAAGAAAAGGTCGAGCTTGATTCTCCAAAAATGTAAAGGGAGGTATGGGGGTTGAAGCCAAAGGTACTTGTGACAAGAAATATTCCTCGTGATGGCCTGAAAGAGCTTTTTGAAAAATGCCAGGTGGATTACCACGATTCTAACGAGCTCTTGTCTACTGAAGAGTTGTTTGAGAGAGTTAAAGAGATTGACGGCCTTTTGTGTGTAGGCATCAGAACAGATGATGAGCTGATGAATCACGCTCCAAGGCTGAAGGTGATTAGCAATTACGGAGTGGGATATGACAATATAGATGTGGAAGCTGCCACACGACGCAAAATTATAGTTACGAATACACCGGATGTGGTCACCGAAGCGACTGCGGAATTGACCTTTTCCCTTATTTTAGCGGTGACTCGCCGGATAGCCGAAGCAGACCGCATTTTGAGAAGCAAGGTGCCTTTTCGATGGGGGCCAATGCAGTTGGTCGGCTTTGAACTGGTGGGCAAGACCTTGGGAATCATCGGTTTTGGCCGCATAGGTCAGGCTGTTGCACGCAGGGCTAAGGCTTTCGGCATGAATGTAATATACTATCAGAGGACACCGCGGGACAAAAGTGTTGACTCATCCGAAAGCTGTTATTACAGACCCTTGGAGGCATTGCTTAAGGAGTCGGATATAGTTAGCATTCATGTGCCCCTGACGAAAGACACTCATCACCTGATTGGAGAAGAACAGTTCTCCATGATGAAAAAAGGCAGTTATATAATAAATACTGCCAGGGGTCCCGTCGTAGATGAAGAAGCCTTAGTAAAAGCCCTAAAGAGCGGCATTTTGGCAGGGGCGGGTTTAGACGTATTTGAAAAGGAACCCCACATACATCCGGAACTTTTAGAACTTGACAATACCGTGTTGACTCCGCATATCGGGACCAGCACCATAGATACCAGGATTGCCATGGCTAAAATGACAGCTGAAAATCTCATAGCAGTCCTTGAAGGAAAGCGACCAGCAAATGTAGTAAATCCTGAAGTTTATAGTTTGACAGAAAACTAAAGAAGGAGAACTAGCATGGGCTTACTTATCAAAGCTTTTATTATGGGAGTAGTGGAGGGTCTCACCGAATTTTTACCCGTATCCTCTACGGGCCACATGATTATCGTTGGTGATTTCATAGATTTTAAAGGCGAAAGTTTCCACACCATGTTTGAAATCGTCATACAGCTGGGTGCAATCTTAGCCGTCATTTTCTACTACAGGGACAAAATAATAGATTCTTTACGACACTTGCGGCCAGGTGAAAGAGGCTTTGAATTGTGGTTTAAAATATTCATTGCGTTTTTGCCATCAGCGGTAATAGGCTTATTGCTTGACGACCTTATAGAAGAATATCTTTTTTCCTCCTTTACCGTGGCAATTGCTCTAATTGGAGGAGGATTTTTAATGATATTTGCCGAGAATTTATTCGGCCGCTGGGGCATGGATGATATGGATAAGACCGATATCAGGCAGGCATTAACAATAGGTGTCGGTCAGTGTCTTGCTTTGATACCGGGAATGTCAAGGTCCGCATCTACCATTATGGGAGGTATGGTAGCAGGGCTTTCTACAAAAGCTGCAGCGGAGTTTTCATTTTTCCTTGCCATCCCTACCATGATTGCGGCAAGCTCATACTCACTCATTAAAGGTTTTTCCGGCATGACTCCTATCCAATGGCAGGCCCTGGGAATTGGATTTGTAGTTTCTTTTTTTGTTGCGCTGCTGGCAGTAGACAGGTTTTTGTCATTTTTAAAAAATCACTCTCTTAAATTCTTTGCCTACTATCGCATATTAATTGGGATAGCTATGGTTGTGCTGATTACCTCGGGTGTGCTATAAAATTTCAGCAGCTTCAGCAAATCTTGACAAAGGCCTGTGTCATAGGTAGAATAGTAAAAAAGAATGCGGTGAAGGGGAGGAGTAAAAGCGAGCTCCTTTAAAAAGAGAGGAAGGTCCCGGCTGAAAGCCTTCCAGGAGTAGCTTTGAAGGTCGCCCCGGAGCAGCTCCGGTGAACTTAAGTAGTCGGAGACGGCATGCCCGTTAAAGCTAAAGTGCTCTGTATGGAGAATTAAGGTGGTACCGCGGAAGAAAGTCTTTCGTCCTTTAGTGGATGAAAGACTTTTTTAGATTCATTACGGAAAATAAAAATATTAAGCTTTTAAGTATAGGAGTGGATTAAATGGAAAAAAATTTGCCATCTGTTTACGATCCAAAACAGGTTGAGGACAAGTGGTATGAATACTGGGAGAAAGAGAATTTCTTTTATGCAGATAGGGATCCTGACAAGAAGCCCTTTACCATAGTTATCCCCCCGCCAAATGTAACAGGCCAGCTCCACATGGGCCATGCCCTGAACAACACCTTGCAGGATATCTTGATACGGACCAAGCGCATGCAGGGTTATAGTACCTTGTGGCTTCCTGGAACCGACCATGCCGGGATTGCTACCGAAGCCAGAGTAAAGGAGCAGTTGGCCGAAGAAGGCTTGTCCAAATTCGATCTGGGCAGGGACAAGTTTTTAGATAGGGTTTGGCAGTGGAAGGAAAAATACGGGGGAACCATTATTAATCAATTAAAAAAATTAGGCTCTTCCTGTGACTGGTCGAGAACTAGGTTTACCATGGATGAAGGATTGAGTAGGGCGGTAAGAGAGGTATTTGTCCTGCTGTACGAAAAAGGCCTCATATATCGGGACAACTACATTGTAAATTGGTGTCCAATGTGTAAAACCACCCTTTCCGATATAGAAGTGGAACATGAAGAACAAATGGACAAGTTGTACTATGTAAAATATCCCTACAAGGACGGCACCGGCCATTTGACGGTGGCAACAACAAGGCCAGAGACTATCCTGGGAGATACGGCGGTAGCCGTAAATCCTGAAGATGAGCGCTTCAAAGATGTGATAGGCAAGACCCTAATCCTGCCAATAGTGGGCAAGGAAATTCCCGTCATTGCGGATTCTTATGTAGATANNGATCTGCCGGTAATTACGGTTATAGGTGAAGATGGATTTATGAATGATAAGGCAGGAAAATACGAAGGTATGGATAGGTTTGAGTGCAGGAATGCCTTGGTGGAAGACCTTATGAGTGAAGGCCTGATGGAGAAGATTGAGGATTTAGGCCACAGCGTCGGCCACTGCTATCGCTGCGATACCGTTGTGGAACCCATGGTTTCAAAACAGTGGTTTGTCAAGATGAAACCCCTTGCAAAGCCTGCCATTGACGTGGTGAAAGAGGGGAAGGTAAAGTTTGTCCCTGAAAGGTTTGCAAAAATTTACTTAAACTGGCTTGAAAATATCCGGGATTGGTGCATATCCAGGCAGCTTTGGTGGGGCCACAGGATTCCCGCCTGGTATTGCCAGGAATGCGGAGCAACTACCGTGTCTCGTGAAGATATAACGGAGTGTTCCCGGTGCGGCAGCAGCAATATCGAGCGTGATCCGGATGTGCTGGATACCTGGTTCAGTTCGGCCCTATGGCCATTTTCCACTCTGGGCTGGCCGGAAAAAACGCCGGATCTGGAGTATTTTTACCCCACGTCAGTGCTGGTTACTGCCTACGACATAATTTTCTTCTGGGTTGCCAGGATGATCTTTTCAGGCATGGAGTTCATGAAAGAGCCGCCCTTTGAATATGTTGTCATCACGGGCCTTGTGCGCGATGCCCTGGGGCGCAAGATGAGCAAGTCCCTTGGCAACGGTATCGACCCCTTGGAGGTTATAGACAAGTACGGGGCAGACACTTTGCGGTTTACCTTGAGCACCGGCAATGCCCCCGGCAACGATATGAGATTCTACTGGGAGAAGGTCGAAGCCAGCCGCAATTTTGCAAACAAGATATGGAACGCTTCCCGCTTTGTGATGATGAATTTGGAGGGCTTTGAGCCTGATAAAATCGATATAGAGAAGCTGACTTTAAAGGACCGCTGGATACTAAAGCGCATCAATGACGTAACCCACGAAGTTACTGATTCCCTGGAGAAATTTGAGATCGGCATCGCTGCCCAGAAAATCTACGACTTTTTCTGGAGCGAATTCTGCGATTGGTATATAGAGATGGCCAAGATAGACCTATACGGTGATTCTGAAGAGGGTAAGAAGCGGACACAAAAGGTGTTGTGGACGGTCCTTGAGCAAGCGTTAAAACTGCTACATCCCTTTATGCCCTTTATCACCGAGGAAATATGGCAGCACATCCCTCATGAAGGCAAAAGCATCATGGTATCTCCCTGGCCACGATTTAAAGAGGAATGGAACTTCGACGATACAGAGCAAATGGAACTCATAATGGATGCGGTGCGGGGTATCAGGAATATCCGTGCGGAAATAAATGTTCCTCCCGGAAAGAAAGCATTTGCCGTTGCAAGGGTCAGCAGCCCGGAAGTAATGGGCATACTAAGGGACAATCTTGATATTATTTACAGCTTGGCAAAAGTCTCCGAAATGGAGCTAATTGACGAAAGCTCAGCTATACCGGAAAAAGCAATTTCCTGCGTAATCAAGGGCGCCGAAATCTTTATACCCATGGAAGGCTTGGTGGATTTGGATAAGGAAATAGCCAGACTCAGGAAGGAAAGAGCCACATTAGAAAAAGAGCTTGAAAGGGTAAATAAGAAACTGAACAATCAAGGATTCTTAGAAAAGGCACCCAAAGAAGTAGTGGAGAAGGAAGAACAGAAACAAAGGGACTACGTTGAGATGTTGAAAAAGGTTGAAGAACGTCTAAAGATGATGACCGATATAGCCAATTAAACAAGTTAAATACGCATAAAGGAAATGTTTTTCGGATGAAGGTGGCGGCAAAACCAGGTTGAGTAAGGGCTTTCCTTTGGGGAGAATTGCCGTCATCTTTATCTATTCTGTCATAAATATTCTATAGAAGGGAAAGAACATATGATAAGCTACGAGGAAGCCTTAGATTTTATCCACGGTCTTAATAGATTCGGCACAAAGCTGGGCCTTCACAATATCACAAAACTTCTAGAGCTCTTAGGCAATCCACACGAGAATATAAAAATAATTCATGTGGCCGGCACCAACGGCAAAGGCTCAACCTGTGCCATGATCGCTTCAATTCTTCGGTCTGCAGGTTTTAAAGTTGGCCTTTATATATCCCCGTACCTGGAAGTTTTCAATGAGCGTATGCAGGTCAACGGAGAAAATATCAGCAATGAGGATTTGGCAAGGCTAACCGAAAAGGTCCGTGAAAAGGTGTTTTACATGAGGGAAAATGGTCTGGGCTCACCGACGGAATTTGAAGTTGTGACGGCTATCGGCTTTTCCTATTTTAAAGAACAGGCGGTGGATTTCCTCGTCCTTGAAGTGGGGATGGGGGGCAGGCTTGATGCCACAAATGTGGTGACACCCCTGGTAAGTGTCATAACGCCGATAAGCATGGACCATCAGCAGTACCTGGGCAGCACCCTTCGCGATATTTCCCGGGAAAAATGCGGCATTATCAAGCAGGGGGTTCCTGTGGTGACAGCTCCTCAGGAAGATGAAGCTATGGCTGTCATTGAAGATACCTGCAGGGAAAGAAACTGTTCACTTACAAAGGTGATAAATAGCAGTGTAAGCAGATCACCTGATACCATAAGCTACCGGTTCGTAAATGGCGGCATAAAGGGCATGACCTTTGATTTGTATACTCCGAAAACTGATTATCCGGGCCTTCAAATAGGCCTCATGGGAAGGCATCAGTTGGACAATGCTGCAACTGCAGTTGCTGCCGTGGAACCGCTGGGTAACTCGGGTGTAAATTTATCAAGGGAAGCTATATACAAGGGCTTAAAAGGGGCCAGATGGCCAGGCAGACTGGAAATAATGAAGGAAAAGCCAACTGTTTTAATAGATGGTGCCCATAACATTGCCGGCATAAAGACTCTCAAAGCTGTCCTTGAAGAGTATTTCTATGACAGGAAGAAAATCTTGGTTGTAGGTATTTTAGAAGACAAGGACTATACAGAAATGCTGGAGGAACTGATACCTGTAGCAGACACTGTGATTTGCACGGCACCGGACAATCCTAGGGCATTATCTGCTGCAAGGCTCGCCGAAGCCGTATCAAATATCTTTCAAAAATCTCAAATCAAGGTTTATGCCCAAGAGAAGATAGAAGATGCCCTTAAGCTAGCTTCTTCTCTGGCCGCTGACGAGGATATGGTTGTCTTTGCCGGCTCGCTGTATATGATTGGCCACGTAAGAACCTTGCTAAATAAACAACATTAATAGCACGCTGAATATCATTTTTTGGCACACAGAGGTGTTTAACTGTGTGCTTTTCACGTCCAATTCTTGTATATAAATTGGCAATCTTGCTGAACTGTCAAAAACATAGTATAGTTTTAGAAAGGATTATAACTACGCACATAGCAGGAGAGAATGTAAATGGACAGTAAAATCAATTATCGGCTATTTTTGGCGGGAGCTTGTGTTTCAACTATATTCGGCTTTACCTTTTTGTTTACCAAAGAGGCTCTTGATGTTTTGGAGCCCTTTCACTTACTGGGCTTTCGCTTTGCTCTGGCAGCCCTGATTTTTCTAATTATGCAACTTTGCGGCATTGTTAAAATAAACCTAAAAGGCAAGGACCTGGGCAAGTTAGCTGTCCTGACATTAATGGAACCCGTGATATACTTTGTATGTGAAACCATCGGAGTCAGCATGACTACGTCGTCTGAGGCCGCCATCGTAGTTTCGCTGGTTCCGGTTATTACTACTATATTTGCAGCTATATACCTGAAGGAAAAACCTACGGGTCTGCAAGCAGGTTTTATATTTCTGTCGGTATCAGGGGTTATTCTCATGACGGTTATGAAAGGCAGTATTCAAGTAGCCGGAAATATACTAGGGACCTTCATACTGATGGGCTCTGCCATATCTGCAGGGATATATAATGTGTTATCGAGGAAACTATCACCTGAATTTTTTCCTGTTGAAATCACTTATTCCATGACCATAGTGGGGGCGATAGTTTTTAACGGTATATCGGTGGCGCAGCACCTAATAAGAGGAGATTTAAGGAGTTATTTTTATCCCCTGATAAATGTCAAAGTCTTGACTTCCATAGTTTTTCTTGGGGCCTTTGCTTCCATCATTGCGTTTTTTATGCTCAATTATTTACTATCTGAAATGGAAGCTTCCAGAGTTTCGGTGATTTCTAACGTGGCAACCGTGATATCCGTAATTGCCGGTTCGGTCTTTAGAAATGAACCCATATATTGGTTTAATATAGTTGGCGGTATCATGATCCTTGCCGGTGTTTGGGGGACAAATCACTACGGCCGAAAGGATGATTTGGCCGAAGCCCATAAAACAAACTACACATCAAAAACATCAAGAAAATCGGAGGCAGAAGCTTGAAGCTGCTGATATCCTCCTTGGCAATTCCGGTGCAAAAACCACTTTTAACCTTGCCGGAAATAATTTTGCAACATATAAAAAAATAATTGGCATGAAAAATGAGCAAACTAAAAAATGACTAAACAATATAATACTAACAGAAAGGCAGGGAGATTTTTGTGGCAGCGGCATTTGATATTCGAAACATAGTTTTGCAAAATCTTGCAGGAAGCACCCGGGAAGAAGTGGAGGGTTATATTCAGGAGACCATTGATACCCGGGAAGAAGAAGCACTGCCGGGCATGGGAATTTTATTTGAAGTTGTCTGGAGCAAGTCAGATACAAGTGAAAGAGAAAATATGATGAATAAAATAATGCAGGGCATTCCTGCTACTAAGATGTAAACTAGAAAATCGGGGATTTCCCCGATTTTTTTATACAGTTGAAAAACGGTCCAGTTTTAGATAAGGTATAGTTGAGAATGAAAAATTTTTGGAGGTTGAGAATGAAGGAAAGATTAAGAGAGCTATCTAAGAACCGCTATGTTTTTTCCTCTGACGAAAGTCAAGTGGAGATTCACGTGTATTTAAGCCGAAGTCTATTTGAGGAATTCACCGAAGATGAGTCAATATATCAGCTTTACAATGCTTCTTTACTGCCGGGTGTTGTGAGCCCCGTCATCGGCATGCCCGATATTCACACCGGATACGGCCTACCTATTGGCGGTGTTATGGCTACGGATTACGAGAAGGGCGTTGTATCGGCAGGGGCGGTGGGCATGGACATAAATTGCGGCGTCAGGCTATTGACTACCCGCATGCTTGCTAAAGAGTTGAACAAGGACCTTCTTGTCAGGATCCTGCAGGCAGTTTCTAAAAGGGTTCCCCTGGGTGTGGGCAAATCCAGCCAGCTAAAGGAACTGAGGAAGCCGAAAATTGAAGCTATAGCTCATGATGGAACCGAGTACTACGTGAAGAAAGGTTTCGGCAGGAGAGAAGATTTAGATAGGATAGAAGACAGCGGATGCATTCCTGGGGCCAGTGCTGCCGCTATTCCAAAATCCGCAATGGAGCGGTTAGATCAGCTTGGGACCATAGGCGGGGGTAACCACTTTATCGAAATAGGTAAGATAAGCAAAGTCTTTGATGAAGACCTAGCTTCAAAATTCGGCTTGTACAAAAACCACATTTACATAATGATTCACACGGGTAGTCGGGGCTTCGGCCATCAAATCTGCACCGACTACTCAAGAATCATGTGGAACAACTCCGACAAAAACAAAACCCGTGCCCCTCAAAAGGGCCTAGCATGTGCTCCGATTTTTTCCGAAGACGGTCAGAATTATCTCCAAGCTATGGCCTGTGCTGCCAACTATGCCTTTGCCAACCGGCAAATAATAACCCATTTTGTCAGGGAAGCTTTCGTGGAAGTCCTCAAAGAATCCGAGTCCAAGTTGGGCCTTGATTTGTTATATGACGTGGCCCACAACATAGCGAAAAAGGAAAAGTACGGCGGCAGATGGCTTTTAGTCCACAGAAAGGGAGCCACCAGGGCTTTGCCCGCAAAACATGAGGATAATCCTTCCTGCTACAAGGATACAGGCCATCCGGCTATCATTCCCGGGAGCATGGGTACTGGCTCCTACGTCGTTATAGGAACCGACCGGATTAGGGAAACTTTTTGTTCAGTAAATCACGGCGCCGGCCGAGTAATGTCTAGAAAGCGGGCCAAGACCGAGTTTACCAAAGCGGATTTAATAGAGCAAATGGGACATGTAGTGACCATTGCCAGAAGCATGAAATCCCTGTTGGATGAAGCCCCACTTGCATACAAAGATATAGATGAAGTCATCTTCACCCTGGTAGAAGCTGGCCTTACCAAGCCCGTGGTAAAACTCTCACCCATGGGAGTCCTTAAAGGTGAGGGAAGCGAAGGCTGACAGTTACGGGACCAATCTTTCCAATGCACCGTAAGTTTCCTGTCCGACGATGCCGTCCACTACCAGGTCATTGTCCTTTTGAAACTTGCGAACAGCTCTTTCAGTTAGGGGGCCGAAGATACCGTCAATTGGCCCCACATCATAACCCAGGCTTTCAAGTTTTGACTGGAGTTCCCTCACGTCCTCACCCTGCAAACCCCGATAGAGTATCCTGGAACCAAATTCTTGACGCGATAGCACTATTATCCCTCCCGATAAATCTTCACTTATATCATATTTTGATGTCGATGAAAGTGTTATTAATAAATGTACCTCGTTTGTAACGATGTACCGACCTTTTTATATATTTGCGATTTTGCCTTGCAGATGATATCTTTTGAAGATATAATCTTAATAATAAAAATTTTAACTTTTACAGGAGGAGATTTTTGTTGGACTATGGAAAATTCGTAGCCAAAAGAGCGAAAGACATCGAGATTTCAACAATACGCTATTTTTTCAGTATGGTCAAGGAAGTGGAAGGGGCAATTTCCCTGTGCATTGGCGAACCGGATTTTGTAACACCATCTCATATAAATCAGGCGGCCGTTCAATCCCTTGATGATGGGCGTACCTTTTATACAGCAAATGCCGGCCACTTTAGGCTTCGGCAGGAAATATCCAATTACTTAAATCGCCGCTATCAATTGGAATACAAACCCGAATCGGAAATTATCGTCACAGTAGGTGCAAGCCAGGCCATCGATGTAGTCATAAGGACCCTGATAGAACCGGGAGACGAGGTTTTAATTCCGCAGCCTTCCTTTGTTGCCTACGGGCCATGCACCATTTTGGCAGGAGGTACCCCTGTCTACGTGCCTACATATTTGGAAGACAATTTCGTCTTAAAAGCCGATATTCTTGAAAAATATATCAGTCCCCGGTCAAAGTTATTAATCCTGCCCTATCCCAACAATCCCACCGGAGCTGTGATGACGGAAAATGAACTGAAAGAAATAGCGAGTGTAGTAAAAAAATACGACTTATTGGTAGTAGCAGATGAGATATACTCGGAGCTGACATACGGCATCGAGCACACCGCCTTTGCCGGGATTGAAGGGATGTGGGAGCGTACCGTTACCATAAATGGATTTTCTAAATCTTATGCCATGACCGGCTGGAGACTAGGCTATGTGGCTGCACCGGAAGGATTGGCCCAGGAGATACTCAAGGTGCATCAGTACAATGTGGCATGTGCTGCAACTATCAGCCAGTATGCAGGGATAGAAGCCATGAAAAACGGCGATGAAGACATTGCGGCTATGCGTGCTCGGTATGACGAAAGGCGGAAATACTTATTAACGAGCTTAAGGGAAATGGGCCTTAATTGTTTCGAACCAAGGGGCGCTTTTTATGCATTTCCATCAATTAAGGAAACCGGCCTAAGCTCGGAGGAATTTGCAAAAAGGATTTTATGGGAGGGTAAGGTTGCCGTTGTTCCCGGCAGCGCCTTTGGAGAAACCGGTGAAGGTTTTGTGAGATTATCATATGCCACTTCAATGGAAAACCTGGAAGAAGCTGTGAGAAGGATGAAAGGTTTTATGAAAACTTTATAGGGCAGAAA
>LFSJ01000055.1:13086-16582 GCA_001512695.1 Tepidanaerobacter sp. DTU063
CTTGAAATGTTTGTGAGACTATTCCTGATTTATATCCTTTATAATAATACCAGAGTTGCCCTATTACAATTGCCAGCAGTATTACAGGAATATATGTTTTGAAGGCAATTGGCAAAGAGGATTACACCACAAATTTCATAAGCTAAGTTTTGGCAATATTAATGGATATAAAGAAACTAAAAAAAGTCTTTTTCAAATGAAAAAATCCGACTTGAGGCAGTTCAGAAAAAATAGACAAAGTTAGAAAAGTCTGCTATAATGGAAAAAAATAAAAAAATAATAGTTTCTACCAGCTTAATCCAATTTTTGGAGCGGAGGACCCGATTTTTGGGGCGAATCCTTAATTTTAAGGAGGGATACTCTTTCATCCTAGCCCGTCAGCTAACTTCGCAAGCTTGAAAGAGGGGTAAGACGGTAAATAAAGTTAAAGATATTCCTCTTTAACTTTATTTTTTCTAAGCTGGGGATAGAAAGGAGAAGGGATGAAAAGACAAGCCTTATTTAATGTTGGTGTATTACTGCTGGTTTTACTGTTCATCTTATCAGCTTGTGGCTCTCAAAAAACTACTGTGGACAATGATGGAGGAACAATAGTTATAGCATTATCGAGAGAAATTCCCACATTGGATCCTGCAAATTACAGAATGAGGGAATGTGAAAATGTCATACGAAATATTTTTGACGGCTTAGTTACCAAAACTCATGATGGCAAAATAGTGCCTGAAATTGCGGAATCATGGGAAGCTATATCTGATACAGAATGGGAATTCAAAATTCGCAAGGGTGTTACATTTCATAATGGAGATCCGCTGACAGCGGATGATGTAGTGTTTTCTTTTGAAAGGATAATCATAGAAGGTGGTATGGAAGGCCAAACATCGCCTAGGAAGGGTTTAATGGGTCCCACCTCTGGGGTCTACAAAGTGGACGATTATACAGTGAGATTTACAATGGATGAACCAAATCCCACATTCTTGCACGGTGTAGTACATCAGCAAATAATACCTAAAGCTTATTTTGAAGAAGTAGGGCCAGAAGGCTTTTTGAAGCAACCCATAGGAGCAGGGCCTTTCAAATTTGTATCGGGAACCCTTAATGATCAAATAGTCTTGGAAAGATATGACGACTATTATGGTGGCTCTCCTGATATACCGCCGGTTGGGCCGCCGGCTTTAAAACGGGTCATATTCAAAGTCATACCAGAACCTTCAAGTGCCATTGCAGCACTTAAAAGTGGAGAGGTAAACATCATATCAGGTGTCCCAGCGGACATGGTGCCTAATCTGGAAGCTGATCCTAATGTAATTGTAAAAACTGTTCAAGGTACAAGGGTTTACATGTTGGAAATGAACAATAAGATGCCTCCCTTTGATAACCCCAAAGTAAGACAAGCTATGAATTATGCAATTGACATGGATGGGATTTTGGAGGCAATTTACGGTGGAAATGCAACAAGACTACCGGGAGCACTGATGCCTTATTCCTTTGGCGCCAATCCCAATTTAAAGCCTTACGAGTACAACCCTGAAAAAGCTAAACAACTTCTAAAAGAGGCTGGAGTAACTAAGCTGCAGGTGGTAATAGATACAGAGCCGAAGAGGCAAAATGTAGCCTTGGCAATGGCTGCAATGCTTCAGGAGATTGGCATTGACGCCCAGGTTAGAAACTGGGAATGGGGAGTGCTGGAATCTGAGATTAAAAAGGGAACGAGACAGATGTATATGACAGAGTGGGGAGATTCTTGGCTTGACCCCGTAGGATTCTTAAATCCGAAATTTAGGACAAACGACAGGGCTAACTGGTCTCACTATTCAAACGAGAGAGTTGATGAGCTGTTAACTCGAGCAGAAAGAATAATTGATTCTAAGATAAGGGAAGAAATATATCATGAGGTAGAAGAAATTTTATATGAAGAAGCTCCTATAGTTTTCGGTTATACACTTATGGAAGTTGAAGCGTCAACTGCAAATGTGGAGAATTGGCAGCCAAGTATGGATGGAAGGCAAAACATGCATAGAGTGAGAATCACTAATTAACTATGAAAGCTTATGCATAAGGGGCTGTATGCCCCTTTACTCATTTTATTTAGCAAGCGACGAAAGTCGAGAATACAGAGGTGGATTTATGAAGGGAATAAAAATACTTGAAAGGTTACTGGCTACTATCCCTGTTATATTAGGCATTGCAGTTATAGTTTTCTTGTTCATGCGTTTAACTCCCGGAGATCCTGTGGATATTATGATGGGTAGAGAAGGCATGGTCACTGAAGCTGAGATTGAAGCATTGCGGGAAGAATTTAATCTCAATGAACCCCTGCACGTTCAACTATTTATATTCTTTAAAGGTTTGTTTTCCGGGGATTTGGGAAATTCCATAACTCGGGGAGTTCCAGTGATTCAACTCATAAAAGATACTCTCCCTGCCACAATAGAGCTCGCTATAGGAGCATTACTTTTTGCCCTTGTCATTGCCTTGCCTATAGGAATAATCTCTGCAGTCAAACAAGATTCAATCTTCGATAGGATTGCTATGGCCGGTTCCTTTTTAGGAATATCAATGCCTGGTTTTTGGCTGGGGATCGTTTTGATTATTGTATTTTCTGTAAATCTCGGTTGGTTGCCTAGCCAGGGCCGTTTAAGTTATTTAGTATACCTTGAACGTATTACTGGTTTTCATGTTATAGATGCCATAGTGACAGGTAATATTCCGGCATTACTTAATGCTTTAAAGCACCTGTTGCTCCCTTCCATAACCCTTGGAGCCTCTATGGCTGCTATAATAGCTAGAGTTATGAGATCAAGTATGCTGGAAGTGTTAAAGCAAGATTATGTCATGTTGGCAAGGTCCAAGGGATTGTCAAAATGGCTTGTAGTTTTAAGACATTGTCTCAAGAATGCCATGATGCCAACAATTACGGTTGTAGGTATGCAAGTAGGTGTGCTCCTGGGGGGGAATATGATTGTGGAAAGTGTTTTTGGTTGGCCAGGCCTCGGAAGGCTTGTAGTAGATGCAATATTTAACAGGGATTATCCATTAGTTCAAGGTGTAGTTATGTTTTATGCTTTTACATTTGTTATGGCCAATTTTTTTGTTGATGTAATTTATACATACATTAATCCCAAGATAGAAATGTGACAGAGGAGGAAGACATGGGCATTGAAGAACGTACAATAAGTAAACATATAAATAATGCGCCGCTAAACAATTTACATACTGTCAAGACCAGATTAGTTTTATTAAATCTTAAAGAGTTTATTAAAAAGTTGCGCAAACATAAATCGGCGATGATAGGCTCATTCGTTTTACTTAGCTATATCTTGATAGCCATTTTTGCACCTTTAATAGCACCCCATGATCCAGCGAAAACAAATCTTGCCATAAAACTAAAACCCGCAGTGTGGAATGGGGGAGAATGGACCCATCCTCTTGGGACAGATCAATTGGGCAGAGACATCTTTTCTAGAATTGTGTACGGTGCTAGGGTGTCTTTACTGGT
>LFSJ01000055.1:16639-37646 GCA_001512695.1 Tepidanaerobacter sp. DTU063
GGAGCAATGGCCATGTTAGGACCGGGATTTTGGAATCTGATCCTTGCCTTAAGTTTTAAAAGTTGGGTGGAATTTTTCAGACTTGTAAGAGGGGAAGTATTGGCCGAAAAAAATAAAGAATATGTCGAGGCTTCCAAGGTCTTAGGTATGAATGATTTGAAAATCATCGTTTCCGAAATTTTGCCAAATATAGTCCACTCAATTTTAGTTTTAGGAACTCTAAGAATAGGATATTTGATAATCATGGAGGCATCTTTAAGCTATCTGGGATTGGGGATCCCTCCGTCTATCCCTGCCTGGGGCTCAATGATTGAAGCTGGCCGTGATTACATGTTCAATGCCTATTGGATTTCCACGTATCCGGGAATTGCCCTGGTAATTTTAGTACTTGGCATAAATATGTTCGGAGAAGGTTTAAGGGACATACTTGATCCGAGATTGAAAGTGGAATAACGCTCGGCAGGAGGATGAATAGATGCTACAAGTGAGAAATCTAAAGACTACTTTTCCAACTGAAAGAGGAATAGTTAGGGCAGTAGATGGAGTTGATTTTTCCTTAAAAAATGGTGAAATTGTTGGGCTAGTCGGTGAATCTGGTTGCGGGAAAAGCATGACCTTGCTATCCATTTTGCGCCTTGTTCCACCACCGGGTAAAGTCGTAGGTGGAGAGATTGTCTTTGAAGGGAAAAATCTTGTAAAAGCCAGTCCTAGTGAAATGAGAAAAATCCGTGGAAAAAAAATATCTATGATATTTCAAGACCCAATGACTACACTTAACCCGGTATTTAAAATAGGAGAGCAAATACGAGAATCTATGAGAATTCATGGCTTGTTTAAAGAAGATGGAAGTTTTTTTGATAATTTGTTTAAAACTAAGCAAAAAACGAGGGAGTACAAAAGAGTTATTGAATTAATGGAGGAAGTCGGTATTCCGGCGCCGGATTTTAGGTACCATGACTACCCACATCAGTTTAGTGGAGGTATGCAGCAAAGGGCATTGATAGCTATTGCCCTAGCCTGCGAACCTAAACTTTTGTTGGCAGATGAACCTACGACTGCTCTAGATGTGACTATTCAAGCTCAAATCTTGGATTTGTTGAAAAGGATAAACGCAACTCACAATACGAGTATTATACTTGTGACCCATGACTTGGCAGTAGCAGCGGAATTTTGTCATGAAATAGCGGTCATGTATGCAGGAAAAATTGTAGAAAGGGGTCCCGTTGATGAAGTCATGGAAAGCCCCAAGCACCCATACACAAAAGGGCTTTTGGAATCGATACCTAAAATTGCAAGGGTGAAAAAGAAAATAAAGGCCATACCGGGAAATGTGCCTGACTTGGCTGATTTAGGTGACACAGGTTGTGCCTTTTATGATAGATGTGATGTGGCTATCCCAAAATGTAAAGAAACTAATATACCAATGATAGAGGTAAAAACTGGAGAATTCGTCAGATGTCTCCTCTATGCTGCAAAGGAGGTAGCTACAATTGGCTAATAATAGTAGCAGTCCGTTGTTGAGAATAGAGAAATTAAAAAAACATTTCATTAATAAACCAAGTTTATTGGGTAGAGCTTTGCTTAAGCAAAAGGATACGGTATTAAAGGCTGTTGACGGTGTAGACCTGGATATATTCAGCGGAGAGACAATCGGCCTTGTAGGTGAAAGTGGTTGTGGCAAAACGACATTAGGGAGAACGGTAGTTAAGCTATATAAACCTACCTCGGGTAAAATCTATTTTAAAGCTGTAGATATAAATGAGCTCACGGCAGAAAAGACAAAAGAGTTTCGGAAATCAGTTCAGATAATATTTCAGAATCCCTATAGTTCATTAAATCCCAGAAAGACCGTGAGGGATATATTATCAGCTCCTCTCATCCTTAGAGGTATAAATAATGAGGTAGAGAGGGAAGAAATAATAAAAAGCCTTTTAGAGCGTGTAGGCCTTCTTGCAAGACATATTAATTCATATCCCCACCAATTTAGCGGAGGACAGCGACAGAGAATCGGTATAGCAAGGGCTTTAGCGCTACAGCCGGAATTTATAGTTGCAGATGAACCAGTTTCTGCCCTTGATGTATCTGTCCAAGCACAGATCATCAATTTGTTGGAAGAACTTCAGGAAGAGTATAATTTGACGTATTTATTCATTGCACACGATTTGAGCGTAATTCATTATGTCAGCAACAGGGTTGCTGTAATGTACCTGGGCAAGATTGTAGAAATTTCCGAAACCCTTGAGTTGTTTAATAACAGTCTTCACCCCTACACTAAAGCATTACTTTCAGCAATACCAAGAGTTGATAGGAGGAAAAGGCAAAACAGAATAATTCTTGAAGGAATTGTTCCTACACCAGTAAATATCCCATCAGGCTGCAGGTTTAAAACAAGATGTTTTATGAAAAAAGGAAAAATATGTGATGAAACAGAACCGGAACTAATCGATATGGGGAATGGCCATAAGGTGGCCTGTCATTTATATGTATAGTCTATTTGCATTTGTCTTTCATAAATTGTTTTTCCCTATACTCAAATCCAACAGATCTACCACCATTGCAGCTTAACTGTTAATCATTTTATGTCATGAGCAACTGCTTCACTGTAAGTGACTAGCATTTAAACATATCTTATTTAATCAGTATTTCTTAAGGCCCTCATAGAGTAGCCTACAGTGGCTTGTGTTTCCGAAAATTGAAAGCAAATACACGGGTGGTTTAAAAATATATAAATCCGCACATTTTATATAAAATACCTTAAAATGTTCGTGATTAGTATTGCTAATTTGCATCTCTTGTGATAATATAAGAAAAAAGAATAGTGTTTTGACAACCTTATATAATTTCAGGAATCGGCCTGAAAGTCTCTACCGGGCGGCCGTAACCGTCCTGGCTATAAGGTTAAATTCTTTCACTCTATATACAACGTACAAACTATGGGTAGAGATTTGCTCTACCCATTTTTTATAAAAATGAAGGGGAGTGTTTAAGCTAATGTATACGGTTAGAGTTTATATCTATTACAAAAGCGGAGTATTAGATCCTCAAAGCGGCGCCATAAAAGCAACCTTATCAGACCTTGGATTTGATCAGATTCATGATGTTGAAACGGGCAGATTTTACAGTTTAAAAATTGATGCTCAGGATATTTCTTCTGCCCAAGCTATTGCCAACGAACTATGTGAAAAGCTTTTGACAAACCCGGTCATTGAAGACTATGAATTTGAAATAATGGAGGCCTAAATATGAGGTGTGCGGTGATTCAATTTGCAGGGTCCAGCGGTGACGGCGATTGCTTTCATGTTTGTAAAAATATTTTAAATAAAGCGGTTGAGTTTGTTTTTTACAAGGAATCCTTTGCCCCGGAGGACTTTGACTTGATCATACTACCCGGAGGAGCTTCTCACGGTGATTATCTTCGTCCGGGAGCCCTTGCCGCCCGTTCAAAGGTAATGAAGTCGGTGATTGAAGCAGCTAAGGCGAAAAAGCTTGTGCTGGGAATCGGCAACGGATTTCAAATATTGCTTGAGGTCGGCTTGCTTCCAGGAGCAGTGCTGATGAACAAAGGCTTAAAATTTTTCTGTGATGATGTATTCGTTCGGGTTGAGAATCCTGACACTCCTTTTACCGCCCTTTACAAAAAAGGCGAGATAATTCGCATGCCACTAGCCTGTAAATACGGTAATTACTATGCAGACGGGGAAACAATAAAAGGCTTAAAGGCAGACAACAAAATTGTTTTTAGTTATTGCGACGAGAAGGGAAACAGCACTTTTGAGTCAAATCCTACGGGCTCTATTGAGAATATTGCAGGCATTGTTAACTCGGAAGGAAACGTCCTGGGGTTGATGCCCCATCCGGAGCGTTGTGCGGAAGAGCTTTTGGGCAATACTGATGGTCTAAGAATTTTTGAGTCCGTAGTGCGGTATATCGAAGGAGGGAAAGCTAATGGCAGGTCGTGACGAAGCTAAAAAACTGGGCCTTACTGATTTGGAATATGACGAAATATTAAATATATTGGGTCGGGAACCGAATTTTCTTGAACTAACATTATATAGCGTCATGTGGTCAGAACACTGCAGTTACAAAAACTCCAAAAGGGTGTTAAAGACCTTGCCGACCGAAGGGCCACAAGTGCTACAGGGGCCTGGAGAAAATGCGGGAATAGTGGATATAGGAGACAACCTGGCCATTGTGATGAAGGTAGAGAGCCACAACCACCCGTCGGCAGTTGAGCCCTATCAAGGAGCTGCCACCGGTGCCGGAGGTGTTATTCGAGATATATTCGCCATGGGAGCACGGCCCATCGCCCTTTTAAATTCCCTGAGATTCGGCAATCTGGACGGTGAGCGGGCAAAATATCTTTTCAAAGGTGCCGTAGCCGGCATAGGCGATTACGGCAATGCCATGGGCGTTCCCACAATAGGTGGCGAGGTTTACTTTGACGATGCTTACAAGGAAAACCCTCTGGTAAATGCCATGTGCGTGGGGATAATACGCCATGACAAGATCGTAAGGGGCAAAGCTGCAGGGGTAGGCAATTCGGTGATGATAGTAGGTGCAGCCACTGGCCGAGATGGAATGCACGGAGCTAGCTTTGCATCAGGCGAGCTTTCGGATGAAAACCCCGACCAGGGCTCCCCGATGCAGGTGGGGGATCCCTTTAAGGAAAAGCAGTTGATGGAAGCATGTCTCGAGCTTTTGGAAAAGGAATGGGTGATCGGAGTCCAGGACATGGGGGCTGCCGGAGTTGTGTCTTCCACCTGTGAGACGGCCGCCAGGGCGGGCAGTGGCATAGAATTGGATGTAGCTTTAGTTCATCAGAGGGATGAAAACATGAAGCCCCATGAAATAATGATATCCGAATCCCAAGAGCGAATGTTGGTAATCGTGGAAAAGGGGCACGAAGATGACGTAAAGGAAATATTTAAGAAATACGACCTGGAGGCGTCAAAGTTTGGAACGGTCACCGATGACGGCATGATTAGAATACTGGAAAACGGCAAGCTTGTCGGTGAAGTGCCGGCCAAGTCTTTAGCAGAAGGAGTGCCGATTGTAAAAAGAGAGAGCAGAAGGCCCGCATTCCTTGACGAGCTGAATATCGATATATCAAAGATTCCGGTGCCTGAAGACCTTAACCAAGTATTGCTGAAACTTTTCGATTCGCCCAATATTGCAAACAAAGCTTATGCGTATTGGCAGTTTGACCAAACTGCTGGCACCGATACGGTGGTTCCCCCCGGCAGTGATGCTGCCGTGTTAAGAATAAAGGGAAGCAAGAAGGGGATAGCGGTATCCATCGATGGAAACGGATACTACTGCTACCTGGATCCCTTTGAAGGAGGCAAACAGGTTGTGGCTGAAGCTGCCAGGAATTTAGTAGTTACCGGAGCCAAACCCTTAGCGCTCACAGATGGCCTTAATTTCGGCAATCCTGAAAAGCCGGAAGTATATTATCAGTTTGAGGAATGCGTAAGAGGCATATCGGAAGCTTCCCTCGTTTTAGGCATACCGGTTATAAGCGGCAATGTAAGTTTTTACAATGAAGGCAGGGAAACGGCGGTTTATCCCACACCCATTATAGGCATGGTGGGAGTTTTGGATGATGTGAGCAAGCACTGCACCATGGGTTTCAAAAAAGAGGGAGATCTGGTGGTTTTGCTCGGTGTGAACACCGACGAGTTAGGCGGTTCTGCGTATTTGAAGGAAGTGCTTGACATTGAGGGAGGACCGGCACCTAGATTAAATCTCGATGAGGAGCTAAAAGTCCAGGCGTGCTGCCTCGAAGCTATAAAGCAGGGCCTTGTAAGCTCTGCCCACGATATCTCCGATGGGGGCTTGGCCGTTGCTCTGGCCGAGTGCTGCATTGCAGGGCAGCTTGGCTTTGAAGGCGAAATAGAGAGCGAAGTTCGACCGGATGCCTTGCTCTTTGGAGAAGCTCAATCCAGGATCATAGTAAGTCTTGTCGAAGAAAAGCTCCCCGAATTAAAGAAACTTGCCGAAGAAATGAACGTAAAAGTTAGCGTGCTCGGGACTGTTAAGTCAGACAAAAATTTAAATATTAGTGTAAAAACTAAAGGCCAAGTTGCCGGGATAATTGATGTTTCTATAGATGAAATCGCTGAAATTTCAAATAATGCTATAAAGCGGAGAGTGGAATATGTTTGACAAATTTAAAGAAGCATGTGGTGTTTTTGGCATATATAGGCCCCAAGTTGATCCGGCTTTAGGCCGCAGCATATTTTACGGCCTTTATGCTCTGCAGCATCGGGGCCAGGAAAGTGCGGGAATTGCCGTAAGCTCCGGCAGGGGAATTAAATATCACAAGGAGATGGGCTTGGTCTCCGAAGTGTTTAGTGATGAGATACTTGAAGGCCTTTCCGGCAATGTTGGCATAGGGCATGTGCGCTATACTTCATCTGAAGCCAATACCCTCATCAACGCTCAACCCCTTGTAGTCCGCTATAAAAAAGGTTCTTTGGCAGTTGCCCATAACGGCAATCTAATAAATGCTCATGAGCTCAGGAGAGAATTGGAGGACCATGGAGCGGCTTTTCAGACTGAAATAGACAGCGAAGTCATCGCCTTTTTAATAGCTAGAGAACACGACGAAGATATTTCAGAGGCAGTGGTAAACTGTGCGGACAAACTTAAAGGGTCCTACGCCCTCGTCATCATGACCGAGGACGCTTTGATAGGGGTGAGGGATCCTAACGGCATCAGACCACTATGTCTAGGAAAACGGGAAGATTCCTATGTCCTCGCATCGGAAAGCTGTGCCCTCGACACTGTGGATGCTGAATTTATAAAAGATGTGGAGCCCGGTGAAATAGTGATAATAAACAAAGAAGGCATCAGGAGCATTAAGAAGCGGCAGGGCGGTCCTTCATCCTCTTGCATCTTTGAATTCGTGTATTTTGCAAGGCCAGATAGCGTGATAGATGGGCGAAATGTGCACATGGCCCGCTGGCAAGCAGGCAGGCTCCTTGCAGAAGAACAGCCGGCTGATGCCGACCTGGTCATAGGCGTGCCTGATTCGGGGACGGTTTCAGCCTTGGGCTATGCGGAGGCTTCCGGCATTCCCTTCGGCATAGGGCTTATCAAAAATCGATATGTAGGCAGGACATTTATAAAAGCCACACCCATGTCAAGGGCAATTGGCGTAAAGATAAAGCTAAATGCCGTAAGGGAAGTCGTGAAAGGGAAGCGTTTGGTAATGGTAGACGATTCCATAGTGAGGGGAACCACCAGCGGCCTAATAGTAAACCTTTTAAAGGAGGCCGGCGCTAAGGAGGTACATGTCAGGGTGAGCTCGCCGACTATCGTTCACTCTTGCTATTTTGGCATCGACACATCTTCACGGAAAGAACTGATAGGCGCCCAGCGCAAGGTTGAAGAGATTCGTGAGCATATCGGAGCAGACAGTTTGGGCTATCTCAGCTTGGAAGGGCTCATAAAGGCTACGGGATTACCCGCTGACAAGTTTTGTGCCGGGTGCTTTACCGGCACTTACCCGATAGAAGTGCCTCGAGAGGGAAAGGGTTATCTTTATGAAAAGCGCTAGCGCAAAGAGAGGTGTGAAAAATATATGGAGAGATTAACATATAAGGATGCAGGAGTAGATGTGGATGCGGGCAATCGTGCAGTCGAGCTTATTAAAGGGCATGTTAAGAGTACGTTTCGGCAAGGAGTATTAGGAGAATTCGGCGGATTCGGCGGCTTTTTTCAGCTCGATGTATCCAAGTACAAAGAACCCGTTCTTGTATCCGGTACCGATGGAGTGGGGACCAAGTTAAAGATTGCCTTTATGCTTGACAAGCACGATACTATCGGAATCGATGCCGTTGCCATGTGTGTAAATGATATTTTGGTCAGCGGTGCCGAGCCCCTTTTCTTTTTAGACTATGTAGCCGTAGGAAAGCTCATCCCGGAAAAGCTAGCAGATATCGTAAAAGGAGTAGCTGAAGGCTGTAGGATCGCAGGCTGTGCCCTCTTAGGGGGCGAAACCGCTGAAATGCCGGGGATGTATGCTGAAGATGAATACGATATTGCCGGCTTTGCTGTGGGTGTAGTAGATAAAATGAAAATCATCGACGGTTCCTTGATAAATAATGGCGATGTTGTCATAGGTGTGGCATCGTCGGGGCTTCACAGCAACGGCTTTTCCCTGGCAAGGAAAGTATTTTTTGAAGTTGGCAAGCTGTCACCCAATGAACATGCTGAAGAATTGGGCTGTACTTTGGGGGAAGAGCTTTTGAAGCCAACCAAGATTTACTCAGGAACCGTAACCGCCATTAAAGCTTTTAATGTCCGCGGGATGGCACACATTACAGGCGGAGGATTTATAGAAAATCTCCCGAGGATTTTGCCCGATGGCTTGCGGATTCATATAGATCGAGGTACCTGGGAAGTCCCTGCCGTGTTTAATATGATTCAGAAGCTGGGTAGTGTCGCAGATGAGGAAATGTTCAGGACCTTTAACATGGGCATCGGATATGTACTTATAGTACCACAGGAAGAGGCGGATGAAATCTTAAAAACTGTCTTGGGACAGGGTGAAAAAGCCTGGATAATAGGACAGGTTTCAAAAGGCAGTGGTGGGGTGGTATTTTGACAAAGCTGAGGCTTGGAGTATTGGTATCAGGGGGCGGTTCAAACCTTCAGTCTATTATTGACCATTGCGATTCCGGTTACCTGCCGGCAGAAGTTGTCATAGTTATATCCAGTAAAGGAGGAGTTTATGCCCTGGAAAGGGCAAAAAGACACAATATTCCATCTGTCGTGGTAAGCCCTAAAGATTATCCGAATAGGCAGGCATATGAAGATGAGATGGCAAAAATCCTAAGGTCTTACGATGTAGGCCTTGTGGTGCTGGCAGGTTTTCTTAAAGTCCTGTCGCCACATTTTGTTAATGCCTTTCAGGGCAGGATTATGAATATTCATCCATCGCTGATACCCGCGTTTTGCGGTGAAGGCTATTACGGTGAAAAAGTGCACAAAGCCGCTTTGGATTACGGAGTAAAAATAAGCGGTGTCACGGTCCATTTTGTGGATGAAGGTGCCGACACCGGCCCGATAATTCTTCAAAGGGCCGTGCCGGTCATGGACGATGATACTCCTGAAAGCTTGGCAGAGCGGGTGCTTCAGGAAGAACACAAAATATATCCTGAAGCCATAAAACTCTTTGCAGAGAACAGGCTTAAGGTAGTAGGTCGCAAGGTAAAAATAATCAAGGGGAGGAAAATTGATGATTAAGCGCGCACTAATTTCCGTCTCAAACAAGGAAGGCATAATAGAATTTGCCAAGGGCCTTTCAGAACTCGACGTAGAGATTATTTCCACAGGCGGCACGGCAAAAGCTTTAAAAGATGCCGGAATCAAGGTAACTGCCGTATCAGACATCACTGAGTTTCCGGAAATCCTGGATGGCCGGGTTAAGACCCTGCATCCGAAAATCCACGGGGGTCTTCTGGCAGTCCGGGCTAATAGCAAGCACATGGAGCAGATTGCAGAACTGGGAATAGAGCCCATCGATATGGTAGTCATCAACCTTTATCCCTTCAAGGAGACCATATCAAAGCCCAATGTCACCTTGGACGAAGCTATTGAAAACATCGATATCGGCGGACCTTCCATGCTGCGCTCTGCGGCAAAAAACCACAGGGATGTGATCGTAGTAGTGGATCCGAAGGATTATCCTTTTGTGATAAGTGAATTAAGGGAAAAGGGAAATATTGGCATCGAAGATAGGATGAAGCTCGCCCACAAGGTTTTTGAGCATACGGCACATTACGATGCACTTATTGCCGATTACTTAAAGCAGAATATTTCCCCCGCTGCTCTTGATTCAAACGGC
Organism: Tepidanaerobacter sp. DTU063; assembly: GCA_001512695.1. Lineage (GTDB taxonomy): Bacteria > Bacillota > Thermosediminibacteria > Thermosediminibacterales > Tepidanaerobacteraceae > DTU063. The sequence continues at coordinate 26,493 of LFSJ01000055.1, forward strand.
AGTTTGTTCCCAGAAAATCTCACCCTAACCTATGAAAAAATCCAGGATTTGCGCTACGGCGAAAATCCACACCAAAAGGCAGCCTTTTACGGTGAAATCGGCAGGCACCCGGGCACCTTGGCAGGTGCAAAACAGCTGGGGGGCAAGGAGCTGTCCTTTAACAACATCAATGATGCCGATGCCGCATTAAAAGCAGTTATGGAATTTGACATGCCAGCGGCGGTAGGAGTAAAACACACCAACCCCTGCGGAGTGGCCTGCGGCGAAAATATATATGATGCGTATGTTAAAGCCTATGAAGCCGACCCCGTATCCATATTCGGCGGAATAGTGGCATTGAACAGGCCCGTAGATGTTCAGACGGCAGAAGAGCTGATTAAAATATTTTTGGAAATTGTCATAGCACCAGATTTTGAACCCGGAGCCTTGGAAATCCTACGGAGCAAGAAAAACTTGCGCATACTGCAAGTGGACTTTGACAAGAATACCAGCAGCTGGGACATGAAAAAGGTGTCCGGAGGTTTATTGGTCCAGGAATTGGACGTAAAAGATTTCAGCATGCAGGATTTGAAAGTCGTCACAAAGCGAGCACCTTCCGATAAGGAGATGGAAGACTTATTGTTCGGTTGGAAGGTAGTAAAGCATGTGAAATCAAATGCCATAGCATTGGCAAAAGACCTGGTGACCGTCGGCATCGGTGCAGGGCAGGTTAACAGAATTTGGCCCACGGAGCAAAGCATTGCGCATGCCGGCGACAAGGCAAAAGGTTCTGTGCTGGCATCTGATGCCTTCTTCCCCTTCTCGGATGTAGTGGAAGCAGCGGCCAAGGCGGGAATAACGGCCATAATTCAGCCAGGAGGCTCTTTAAGGGATGAGGACTCCATTAAGGTGGCTGATGAAAACAACATCGCCATGGTCTTTACGGGAATGCGCCATTTCAGACATTGATTAGGAGGTGCTCAGATGAAGGTCTTTGTGGTCGGAGCAGGAGGACGGGAACACACATTGGTGTGGAAGATTGCCCAAAGCACGAGAGTGAGTGAAGTATACTGTGCTCCGGGCAATCCGGGCATGAGAAATATCGCGCGTTCCGTAAATATAGCCGTTGACGATATAAAGGCATTGGCGGACTTTGCGGAAAGCTATAACATAGATTTGACCGTGGTTGGCCCTGAAGCGCCCCTTGTGGCAGGCATAGTGGATGAATTTGAAAGAAGGGGACTTAAGATATTCGGTCCCAGCAAAGCCGCAGCCCAAATCGAAGGCAGCAAGGTGTTTTCCAAGAACCTGATGAAAAAGTACAACATTCCGACAGCAGAATACCGCGTCTTTGAAAATCCCGAAGCTGCCATTGATTATATAAGCTCCATCAATCCACCGCTTGTTGTAAAGGCAGAGGGCCTTGCTGCAGGCAAGGGAGTTATTATTGCCCGTGACAGGTATGAAGCCGAAGCAGCCGTGAAAAGCATTATGGTGGACAGGGCTTTTGGCGAAGCCGGCAACCGTGTAGTAATCGAAGAGTTCTTGCAGGGGCCCGAGGTAACGGTGCTTGCTTTTTGTGACGGAAAAATTGCCGTCCCAACGGTCAGCAGCCGCGACCACAAGCGGGTTTACGATGACAACAAAGGGCCAAATACTGGGGGCATGGGGGCCGTGTCTCCTGCTCCTGCATATGGTGCGGATCTTGCCAAGATTGTGGAAGAAACTATTATACAAAGAACTGTTGACGCAATGGCAAAGGAAGGTATTCCCCTCAAGGGGATTTTATATACTGGCCTCATGCTTACGAAAGACGGCCCCAAGGTTTTGGAATACAATTGCCGTTTCGGAGACCCTGAAGCCCAGGTGGTTATTCCCCGTCTTAAAACGGATTTGATAGACATTATGTTGGCAGTCATAGAGGGCGAGTTGACCGATATAAAGGTAGAGTGGAAAAAGGAGCCGGCTGTCTGCGTGGTTATGGCTTCTGGAGGTTATCCCGGCCATTATGAAACGGGTAAAGTAATTACCGGTATTGATGCAGCCGAAAAGACTGGCGCTATAGTGTTTCATGCGGGAACTGCTGAAAGGGACGGTAAGATTGTCACGGCCGGCGGTAGGGTGCTCGGGGTTACCGCCCTAGGTGAAGATGTAGAAAGTGCCCGACGGAGTGCGTATAACGCCGTCTTAAAAATACATTTTGATGGCATGCATTACAGAAAAGACATAGGGAAATAAACTAGAAAACTTAAGGCTCAAAGGTCTGTAATAGGCAGACGCTTGAGCCTTATTATTGTGTCAAATCAATTATTAATAGTTAAATGCTGCCGGTTCATAAAATGCTCTGGGGTGAACACATGCGGGACATATTTCCGGTGGTTCCGTGCCTTCATGAATATAACCGCAGTTGCGGCAACGCCACTTTATAGGTTCGGAACGTTTAAATACGGAACCTTCTTTTACGCGCTCGAGAAGCTTGCGAAATCTTTCTTCATGCTCGGCTTCAACTTCAGCAACTTTTTCGAAAAACTTGGCGATATCGTCAAAGCCTTCTTCCCGAGCAGTTTCGGCAAATGCTTTGTACATTTTAGTCCACTCGTAGTTTTCGTCATTTGCTGCTGATTCAAGGTTCTTTTCGGTATCGCCTATTAATCCCAAAAACTTTGCCCACATTTTGGCGTGTTCTTTTTCATTATAGGCGGTCTCCTGGAAAACCCCCATTATTTGTTCATAGCCTTCCTTTTTTGCAATAGCAGCATAGTAATCGTATTTGCAGCGGGCCATAGCTTCTCCTGCAAATGCTTCCAGCAAGTTTTTCTCCGTCTTAGTGCCTTTTAACCTTTTTGCATCCATTAAATTACCTCCAATATCGCAAATAATAATTATTCTTACTTAAACTTCGACATAAAAGTAAAAAGTCCTTCTTAATAGCTATTATTTATAATCTCTGAATTGTGCATAATATTGCCAGAACAATAGCATAAAATGACGGGCAAGCCATAATATTTGAAAATGATAGTATTTTATTATATAATTAACCTGCCATATTGAAATTGTTTTCACCATTTTGCAAGGTGTGCCGAAAAAATCAAAGAGCTTTAATAGTTCCTTGAAAACTGTATAGGATAAGATAAGAAAGTCTAATAACAAGGGGGGATAATTGCTCCCGGCTACAAAGGAGGAACTTTCATGAATGACAGGGAGTTGTTATATGTCAAAACAATAGCTGACACCAAGAGCATATCTGAAGCGTCAAAAAAACTTTTTGTGACACAGCCCTCATTGAGTCAGGCTTTACAAAAGATTGAAGATAGATTGGGCACTCCTCTATTTATTAGATATCAAAATGGTGTAAAGTTGACCCTAGCTGGTGAAAAATACTATAGGGCAGCAACGGAAATATTGAAGATTTATAACGAATTGTGCAACGAGATAACCGAAATAAACAACTTAAAAAAAGGGAAAATCACAATCGGCGTTACAAACTACCTGGCTGTATACCTCCTTCCAATAATCCTGCCCAAGTTTCGCAAAAAATGGCCTAATATCGAGATTTATATTCATGAGGACAATTCTTACAACATCGAGGACCTTTTAATGAAAGGTTCGGTCGATTTCGCAATCATGCATTATGAATCGGATGATGATAACAAATCGCTGAAATATGATGCTTTGTGTGAAGATTTTTTCGTACTCGTAACTAAACGCAATCACCCCTTGTCCAAGTATGCTGAAAAAGTGGAAGGTTTGGATTACCCGGTCATTGATTTACACCTTTTCAAAGATGAGAACTTTGTGTTACTCGAAAGGGACAAGAGGATCAGGCAAATTTGTGATAGCATATTTGAAGAATTGAATTTTAAACCTAAGATAGCTTTGCTGCTCAGGAATTACGAAACAGCACGGAGGCTTGCAAGTGTGGGATTCGGCGTAACATGCATACCTTTCGGGTACATAAATATATTTGAAGGTGAATATGATGCAGATTATTATTTTATAAAAGGGAATAATAAAACTTCCTGGAAAACATGCATAGTGACCAATCCTAATAATTATATATCCAAAGCGGCAAGGGTCTTTATTAACCTGGTGAAGGAATACTACAGGACTCATCCCGTTACGATTTAAAATAAAGTTGGCAGCAAGGAGAGCTGGAGATTGAAGGGACGTAATTTTTGCTTTTACATAACGAAACTTGCTGAAAAGGCACTTTTATATGAGGTTTCGGCAACTCCTAAACCGGGCCTGGTAGACAGAAATAATTCAGGGGCCCACCATGACATGGATTATTATACTTTTTTAAACAGTAGCGTAGCCTTGATGGATTATTTTTATAATTGCACTTTAGCAGGCCTGACTTTCAATGAGCCTTATTACGATAGGTTGTTAGATAAAATAAGGCCGATTGGGATTGAGGCGGAACTCAGTATGTACGAAGCTACAAAGGGAGTGAACACCCATAAGGGAATCATATTCTCCCTGGGGATTATAGCAGCAGCTGCGGGTCTGCTTTACAGTATTAATGGCTCTAAATTTATTCCTGCTCCGGAAATATCAAAGCTTGTCAGGCAAATTTGCAAAGGTATAACGGAAGAGTTAAAAAATACCGGTCACAAAAAAAGCTTAACGTACGGAGAGAGAATTTTTAAAAAATATGGTGTTAAGGGAATCAGGGGGGAAGTGGAAAGCGGATTTCAAACGGTGCTGCAGCATTCACTGCCACTGATAAAAGAGCTAATGAAAGAAAAAAGAACTATTAATGATGTTACAGTAACTATACTCCTGGCACTTATCGCACACACCGAGGACAGCAACATTCTAGGACGGCACAACATGGAAATGCTCGAATATGCCCAAGAGAAGGCAAGGGCTGCCTTAAACTTGGGCGGATACCTTACCCCTGAAGGTAAAGAGTTTGTTTGGGAAATGGATAGGGACTTTATTGAGAAGAACATAAGCCCGGGTGGGGCAGCTGATTTAACGGCTGTCACGCTGTTTTTATATTTTCTAGAAAACGGAGACAATCTCATAAAAACGAAAGGTTGAACCGCATGGACGTTATGCCTGTGGATATAAAAATCTTACAAAGCATCTTGGACTCCCGCGAAGCAAGAGCTGAAAAACAAAAGGAGATTCTTAAAAAATATCCTCACACGCTGATTTCTTTTACCTTAAATACACCTGGAGCGAAAAAGAGTTCAGACTTATACTCTAAAGTACACAAAGTAGGCATGAAGGCCATTTTAAAAAGTCTTCGAGATAACAATAAGAAGGTATATTTTGCACAGTCATATGATTATCCAACGGGCCCGGAAGGGTTTATATCAGTAGATATGGATCCAATTGAGGCGAAAAAAATGGTGGTGGAACTGGAAAACAACCATGAATTGGGACGCATATTTGACGTGGATGTTTTTGATAAAAACCACAATCAAATCAGCAGGTCCATGCTAAATCTGGCTCCAAGAAAATGTTTGATTTGTGAAAAAGCGGCAAGGTACTGCATTAGAACTAGAGCGCATACTTATGAAGAACTTATTAAAAAAGTTGAGGAAATGAGTCTCAACTATTTTTCAAATAAGGAAAAGCCTTAAATTTAATCGACCGGTAAAAGCCATTGAGGGGATTTACCGGTCGACTTATTATGTTCGGGGAACTTTTTACTTATAGGATTTTTCCAAATTCGAAGCAATAATATCGATTATCTCTTCGCTGGTGCAAATGCGCTTATTGGACGCCGTAGATATATTGAAAATATCTTCAGTTATAAAGCCGCTGTTTAAAGTTAATAGTGTTGTATCTTCTAAACGTTTTGCAAACATTACTAAATCGTCATTTCCGTCCAGTGCTCCGCGTTTTCTAAGGGCACCCGTCCAGGCAAAAATGGTGGCTGTAGGATTTGCGGAGGTCTTTTCTCCCTTTAAGTGTTTGTAATACAAATCCTGAATTGTGCCGTGAGCAGCTTCAAACTCGTACATGCCTTCGGGGGATATCAGTACGGATGTCATAAGGCCTAAACTGCTAAAACCTGCAGCAACCATATCGCTCATTAAGTCACCTTCATAGTTTTTGCAGGCCCAGACGATGCCGCCTTCAGACCTTAGTATCTTTGCAATTGCATTATCGATCAAAGAATATTGGTACTTTATCCCCAGCTCAGCAAACATTTCCCTGTATTTCGTTTCGTATAACTCTTCAAAGATACTTTTAAATTTTGTATCGTAAGCTTTTGTCACCGTGTCTTTTGCCGAAAATAGCAGGTCAAGCTTTTCTTCCATGGCATACTTAAAACAGGATTCTGCAAAGTTATAAATGGAATTTTCCAGATTATATTGGCAAAGCAGAATACCGTCTTCTTCAAAGTGGGCAAAGGGAGTCCTGCTTTCGCGGTTTTGTTCATCCCTTAACACAATTTCCACCTTTGTTCCGGCTTCGATTTCCATGCTTAAGGAAGCATACAGGTCACCGAAGGTATGTCTCGCTACAATTATCGGCTTTTTCCAATTAGGAACTGTTGATTTAATGGTCTCCAGTATTATGGGCTTTCTAAAGGATGTTCCGCCTAAAATCTTCCTGATAGTGGCATTGGGACTTTTGTATATATCTTTTAGATTGTATTCCTTTTGTCTGTCCAGATTTGCAGTTATGGTGGCACATTTTACGCCAACACCGTGTTTTTTTATGGCATCGGCAGCATCTATTGTAACTTGATCGTTAGTATTGTCTCTGTTTTTTATGTGTAGATCGTAATATTCAGTTTTTAAATCAACGTGGGGCATAATTAATATATCTTTAACCCAGTTCCATATGATTCTAGCAAATTCATCTCCGTCTATTTCCACAATAGGGTTTTTCATTTTTATCCTGGACATATCATTGCCTCCCTAGTTTTCCCCCTTGTTTTTGAACTTGTCTTTTAACACATTGACAAAGCCGCCTTTTTTAATGGCATCCAGATCTTCCTGGAAAAGGGGAGTACTTAAGTACATGGTTTTGCCCTTGGATAGGTTTACAACTTTAACCGGCTCACCTGCTTTTAGATTCATCGTCTCAACCGACAGCAGGTCATCTCTGTCAACAGAATTGTAATCTTCATCATTTGTAAATATCAAGGGCAGGATGCCCCAGTTTACTAAATTGGCAAGATGCAGCCGAGCAAAGCTCTTAGCCATAATAACAGTTATCCCTAGGTACCTGGGTATTATGGCAGCCTGTTCCCTGCTTGAACCTTGTCCGTAGTTATGGCCTGCTACAATTATGGATTTGCCGAAAGCCTTCGCCCTTTCGTAAAATGTTTCATCTACCAGCTTAAATGAGTGTTTTGACATTTCGGGGATATTAGACCTTATCGGAAGGTATAGAGCTCCGGCAGGGCAAATGAGGTCAGTTGTCACATCGTTTCCGAGTTTTAGTATGACTTTTCCTCTTGTTACATCTTCCATTTCAGCAAACTCCGGAATAGGCTTTATATTTGGTCCCTTCCTGACTTTTTTCTTGGGATCCTTTTCCGGTATTATGAATATACTCTTGTCTATTATGAATTTATCAGGAATTTTAAAATCTAATGGCTTTTTGTTTAATCTTCTGGGGTCCGTTATCACCCCGGTTATAGCAGAAGCTGCAGCAGTTTCAGGCGCGCACAGATAGACCTTGTCGGTTTTTGTTCCTGACCTGCCTTTGAAGTTTCTAGGTGTAGTTCTGAGAGATACGCCATCGGTAGGAGGAGCAAAGCCGCATCCGTTGCAGCCTCCGCAGATCGGCTCAAATATCCTGGCGCCGGCTTCTAAGAGTTTGTCCAAGGCACCGCGCCTGAAGCTTTCCCGAAGCACTGTCTTTGTAGAAGGATATACACCTAGTTCAACATCTTTTGAAACTATTTCCCCGTCTAAGATATTTGCGACGCTCAGAATATCCTGTAAGGACGCATTTGTACAACTGCCGATCATCACCTGGTCTAGCTTTACTCCTTCAACTTCTTTCACTTTTACCACATTGTCAGGCTGAGAAGGTAATGCTATTAGGGGCTCCAATTCATCTAAATGTATTTCTATGACATCATCGTATTCGGCATCAGGATCCGCATCTAGCGGGATATAGTCTTTTTCTCTATCGAATGCTTTAAGCCAGAGTCTCGTGTTTTCATCACTGGGGAAGACAGAGGTAGTTGCACCCGTCTCCGCTCCCATGTTTGCAATAGTTGAGCGTTCCGAGATGCTAAGGGTTTTCACACCATCTCCGCCGTATTCAAAAATCTTGCCTACACCACCCTTGACACCAACGATTCTCAATAATTCTAAAATTATATTCTTAGCCGAAACGAAGGGCTGAAGCCTTCCCGTCAAATTGACCCGGACGATTTTGGGCATTGTAAAATAAAAGGGCTGGCCGGCAATGGCCATGGCGTTATCAAAGCCGCCGACACCCACCGCAAAGGAGCCAATACCGCCTGCAGCTACGGTATGTGAATCTCCTCCAATGAGCACCTTGCCTGGTGCGGCAAAGTGTTCGAGGTGGAGGGCATGGCATATGCCGCTGCCGCTCCTCGCAGTAATTATTCCCAGCTTTGATGTCATATCTAAAATAAAATTGTGGTCATCAGCATTTTTATGGTCGGCCTGTATCATGTTGTGATCTATATATTGAACTGCCAGCTCAACCTTTTTACTGTCTAGGCCGATGGCTTCAAGAACTAGATAGGACATAATGCCGTTTAAGTCATGGGTCAAAGTTTGGTCTGCTTTAATTCCGATCCTGCTTCCTTTTACAAGATTCCCGCTAACTAAAGCGCGGCTTAGTATCTTTTCGGTAATTGTCAGACCCAATAGAAATCCCTCCGCATTAAATTTAAGGAATATTATGGATTTCCTTTATTCTTTTTGTTGTAATTTATCAATGAACCGCTGACTAAAATCTCAGTCTCTTTATCAGTCAAATGACCTATTGACAGGGAAATCTCCTTTATTTTATCTCCCAGCACATAAGCCTTGATATCTTTTGTTTTATTTAATATGGCGGTTTTGATGTTGGGGATAAATATGAAATCATCTTTTTTAATCAGGGATTTGTCTTCTATCAGGAAGGGTATGATTCCCCAATTAATGAGGTTCGATCTGTACCTTTTTGTTGCATACTCCTTTGCTATATTTGCCCAGGCTCCCAGGATGCGCTGACAGGATGCAGCATATTCCCTTGCAGAGCCATCTCCCGGTTTATTTGCGTAAATGGTGCTGCCGATTCCTATGTCCTGAGCATTAGTATCTTCAAAGCCTTCTATTTTCCGAATGGAATTATATACTTCTTTTAATTCCTCTACTTCTTCAGGATTGTTTCCTTCTTCCCTTGATAATTCGTATTTTAGGACTTCCTTAGCTTTGCCCACATATGCTGGATCCTTTCTGCTGAAAGTAAATTCTGCCAGTTTCATGGGGTTAGACCTATAGGAGGAGGTTTCACCCGATGGTATGATTTCATCGGTGGTTGTAACCGGGTCATTTATATAAGTCACAACCTTAATGAGGACATGTTCCGTCAATGACGGCATACTGGGCCAATCCTTGATATTCGGGCCGTAAACCAATTCGGCTGACGGATCTTCCTTGCTCCAACCATTGTATACCCTCTTTTCGTATACGGTTTTATCAAAATAGTACCTCTTGCCAGAGTAGTTGACATCAATTTCATCAGCGGCAGTTAAGATGCCTTCGTTTACAGCTGTAGCAGCTATAGATCTGGCATCCATAAGTGCGACCAATGAAACCTGGCCTTCCGTCGGCTTGGAACCTTCTCTATTGGGGAAGTTTCTGGTTGCATGCCTAATGGAAAGCTCATTATTGGCTGGAGTATCTCCGGCGCCGAAACATGGCCCGCAAAATGCCGGCTTGACTAAAGCCCCGGCTGCCATCAAATCAGCCACCGCACCATTTCTAACTAGCTCCAGGTAAGTGGGCTGACTTCCGGGATATATGCTCAAAGAAAAACTTCCATTTCCTATCGATTTCCCCCTTAAGATGTCGGCAGCGGCCATAATGTTGTCGAAGGTTCCGCCCGAGCAACCAACTATTATGCCCTGCTCAAAGCGAATTTGGCCGTTTCTAATTTTGCTAATTAAATCTATTTTAATTTCATTGGAACTGAAAGTCTCCTTGCTATTTTTTTCAATGTCGGTGAATATATCCTCAGCATTTTCCTTTAATTCTTCTATCGTATAGACGTTACTCGGATGGAAGGGAAGGGCGATTGAAGGTTTAATTTTAGAAAGGTCTACTTCTACAAGGCCGTCATATAGTGTTATTTCATCGGGACTTATTCTGTCAAAGTCGCCTGGTCGTCCGTGTGTTTCGAAGTAATCTCTTACCAGGTCATCGGTTTCCCATATGGAGCTCCAGCAACCTGTCTCTGTCGTCATTACATCGATTCCATTTCTGAATTCAACCGGAAGGCTATTTACACCTTCACCTATGAATTCCATAACTTTATTTTTCACAAAATTATTGTTGTAAACAGCTTTTATGATAGTGAGTGCAACATCGTGAGGCCCGACCGCAGGACTCGGTTTGCCTTTTAAATATATTGCTATTACCTGGGGGTATTTCATATCATAGGTTTGTCCCAACAACTGCTTGACCAATTCTCCGCCGCCTTCTCCCACACCCATCGTGCCTAAAGCGCCGTACCTCGTATGACTGTCGGAACCCAAAATCATTCCGCCGCATTTGGCCATCATCTCTCTATTGTAAGAGTGTATTACTGCCAAGTTTGGCGGCACATAAATACCACCGTACTTCTTAGCGGCTGAAAGGGCAAATTTATGGTCATCCTCATTGATGGTTCCGCCAACGGCACACAGACTATTGTGACAGTTTGTTAAAACGTAAGGTATCGGGAATTTATCCATGCCGCTTGCCCTAGCGGTTTGGATAATACCCACGTAGGTAATATCGTGAGAAGTGATGGAGTCAAATTTCAACCTGAGAAAGTCAGCGTGCTCCGACTTGTTGTGCGAGGCCAAAATTTTGTAGGCCATCGTTCCTTTTTTAGCATCATCCAGGCTGAAGTCTTTGCCCAGTTTTGACTTTACAGCACTTTTAAAAGCATTTTTTTCAGTGATAATTTCCCTGCCATTTAGGATTAAGACATCGCCATCGACAAGTTTGATCAATATACAGTCCTCCCATC
>LFSJ01000199.1:0-2149 GCA_001512695.1 Tepidanaerobacter sp. DTU063
GGCCATTATGCCAAATCCGATTCCCTCGGTGGGAAATACCATCTTCAATTCCGGTTTGATAAGCTTGGCCATTGTTACCTGGGATGTATACATAACGGCAACATTGATTTCGCCAGTTAAAAGATCATCCTGGAGATTGTCGTCTTTTATAAGCCTAATGTTTGGCGCAAGCTCTAANNTCCTCCGTATTGTAACTTTCACCGAGGACTTTTAAAGCCATGCCGTTTATAACCCGATAGTTGGCAATTATGCCTATGCTGTTTTTCAGGGAACTGTCCCAAAGATCGGCATAACCTTTAATATCCATCTTAACCACTTCAGGGTCATACACGATGGTCTGAACTCCTGCACCGTACGGAACCGTATATTCGTCATTTGGGTCGTAGAATTGAGCTTGATATATGGGGTTTATGTTGCCGAAATTTTTAAGTTTTGACTTGTCCAGTTTCTGCGCCAATCCTTCGGAAATGACGGTTTCTAAAATGTAGTCATCGGCAATAACTAAATCATAATCCCCACCTTTTGCGGTCTGCAATTTTGCCAGCATGGTTTCATTAAAATCAAAGTTGCTGTAGTTAATGGTAATACCGGTTTCCGCGGTAAATTCATCAAGGACCTCTTGAGGAAACATCCCCTCCCAGGTAAATAAGTTGAGCTGGGTTTCCTTGGCAGCGGAATCACCATCATCCCCTACCTTGCCTGAACCGCCACAACCTACAAGGAGACTCAAACACAAAAGTAAACTTAGTGCTATCACAAAAGTTTTCTTCACCTTATTTCCCCTCCATTTGCAAATCTTCTCTATGGGAACCTTTTTTCCCTATCCAAGCTGATAATATATAGATTAACAAAGTAACCCCCAACATTAGGGTAGACAAAGCATTGATCTTGGGAGTCACCCCGGTCTTTAGCTGGGTATAAATTTTAATTGGCAGAGTATTCGTGTTTACGCCGGTGACAAAAATACTGATTACCACATCATCAAGGCTCATGGCAAAAGATAGCAACATTCCCGATAAAATAGCAGGAAGTATCAGGGGCAGGGTGATGTCAAAAAACACCCTGACTTCGCTGGCTCCTAGGTCCCTAGCGGCCTCCGCAAGGCTTTTATCTATGCCCACAAGTCTAGCTTTTACCAGCATGTATATGTACGGTATGCAAAAGGATGTATGGGCTATCACGAGTGTCACCATACCAAAGGGCAGCCCTATCAAAGCAAAGTACACTAAAAACACCATGCCGAGAATGATTTCCGGAATCATAATGGGCAATGTGGATATATATTCAACGACACCCTTGCCCCTGAGATTTACATGGGGCATGCCTACTGCTGCCAGTGTGCCGATTATTGCAGCTAACACACTACTTGATGTAGCAAGAACGAGGCTGTTTTTGGCTGCATCAAACATGGATCTGTCCCGCAAAAGTTCCTCATACCATTTTAGAGAAAAGCCGCCCCAAATGGAGCTGATTCTGCTGCTGTTAAAGGAATACACGATTACTATAATTATGGGGAGGTACATGACAACTAGCATGAAGCCTAAGTAAATGTTTGCAAGCTTGCTGTTGTTTCTCATACCAGCCCCTCCAGTTCTTTCACATTGGATATGCGGCGGTAGATGTAAATCATCAAGCTTGTGAGAATCATCAGGATCACGGAAAGGGCAGCAGCAAATGGCCAGTTGTGAGCTTTCATTAGCTGCTCCTGAATGAGATTGCCCACAAGGACCACCTTATTCCCGCCTAAAATATCGGCAATAAAAAACAGGCCCATTGATGGAATAAAGGTCAGCACTACACCCGACAAAAGTCCCGGCAAGGTCAATTTTAATGAAATGGTTAAAAATGCTTGAAAGGAACTTGCTCCCAAATCTCTTGCCGCTTCCACCAAGCTCCAGTCAAGTTTTTCAGCGCTGGAATATACAGCAAGAATCATAAAGGGCAAAAGGACGTACACCATCCCTACCAGCACTGCAGGGTAGCTGTATAAAAGCTTTAAAGGCGCGTCGGTAATATTTAGTGTCATCAGGAATCTGTCGAAAACACCATTGGCGCGAAAAATGATGATCCATCCATAGAGCCTGATGAGGGAACTGGTCCAAAATGGTACGAATATAAACATCATCATGCGCTTTTTCCATTTCGCATC
>LFSJ01000199.1:2217-3034 GCA_001512695.1 Tepidanaerobacter sp. DTU063
GTGAACTTATTTACCACTCCCCAGACTTCAGCCCGCTGCAAAAAGCTAAGTATCAGCATATAGGCCAAGGGACCTATAACAAAGATAAATGTGAAAGCAAAAAGGGGCAAGACGGCAAGGAAAGCCAGGCAGTTTATTTTAAGGGAGCGAATACATTCGTACAGTCTCTTTATCATTGCGCACCCTCCAAGTCAACTAGGATAGCCTTTTCCGGTGCCCATGTTACAATCACATTATCTCCCGGGACAAGAAGAGAATCAATACCGTGACGGCTAGCTATGATCTCTTGACCATCTGCTAAATTTACAAAGATCTGTAATAGGCCTCCGGCAAAGCTCTTTTCCTTGACCACTCCCATAAGGCCAACGGCATTTCTATTTGAAGCAGCGGGGGTTAAGCTGATATGCTCAGTTCGAACAGCTACGGTTATCTTTTGGCCCTTAAGGATATTTATCTTGTTTCTTGCGGCAATACCGATGCCGTTTTTATTTTCAAAGACGAGGGTATCTTCATTCACATGGGATACTGTGCCGTAAATGATATTGGCAGAACCGACAAAACTGGCCACGAAGCTTGTTTTGGGCTGGTCGTAAACTTCTTGAGGTGTGCCAATCTGTTCAAATTTGCCATCCCGCATGACAGCAATCCTATCGGACATATTGAGGGCTTCTTCCTGGTCATGGGTGATATATACGAAGGTTATACCCAAGTGCTTCTGCAGTCGCTTAAGCTCTGTCTGCATCTGACGCCTAAGTTGCAAGTCTAGTGCCCCAAGAGGCTCATCCAATAATAGGACCCTGGGCTCGTTCACTATGGC
>LFSJ01000199.1:3148-3310 GCA_001512695.1 Tepidanaerobacter sp. DTU063
TTAAGGCGCAAGCTGTAGCTTATATTGCCCTCAACGGTCATATGGGGAAAAAGGGCGTAATTTTGAAATACCGTATTCACATTTCGCCTATTTGGTTCTGCGTTTGTAACATCCTTTCCTTCCAAGTAAACCTTTCCCTTATCGGGCTTTTCAAGGCCGGCA
>LFSJ01000199.1:3454-9548 GCA_001512695.1 Tepidanaerobacter sp. DTU063
TCTCCCATGCAAATCCTCCGTGCCAATCTTTGTCCGCTAAACGCTTTTTTTATATCATAGCACCCTACTTGTGATATTTCAATTGATACATATCCTCTTGTAATCCACAAAAATAGTATCATATTTTTGGGACTTACTCAAAACATGCAAATGTGCTTGGCAAACCCGCATCAATTTATCATGTAGATACAATTTATGACAACAAATATTTTTAATTTCATGGGCAAACTCCGCAAATCATTTATATTGCAAAAAGCAAAGGTCGATAAAAAACCTTTGCTTTTTACTAATTACATTATTCATTAATATTTATTCAGATACTTATATAATAGCGGTTAATAACCTTAGCTTACTACTCCAATAGTTAGCAGTATATTTGCATACACGCGTTGCTCACCGGTAGCTATTGCAAGCTTCACATTTTCTTTCTTGCATTCCTCGTAGAACTCATATCTCTCAAGGCCATGAAATAATTCTTCATCGGCGATAATGCTCTTGAATTCCCGGAAAATGGCCGGTTCCTCTCCTTCATCGGGAATCATTACCTCCGCTTTTTCTACGGCTACTGTCTTTAACATCACTTCCAAAACCTGAGTTGCTGTAGGAATGCCGTGTGTTAGATTCATGTATACTTTTTTTGCATTATGATTGGTATTGCTATCGATGGGATAGTTTCCATCGGTAATAAGTATTTTGTCACCATGGCCACAACGCGCCAGTGTTGACATGATTTCCGGATTTATACATGCTGTTTTAAGCAAATAATGTCACTCCCGTCTTTAGGCGATCCGTTTAAATTAAATTCCCCATGTTGATTTTCTTCTCAGTTAAAAACTCTTTTACTTCCTTCAAGGAAGGTAGTGACGGCTGTGCGCCCATTCTTGTTACAGATAGGGCAGCAGATGCATTTGCTAGTCTTAAACAATCATAATGGTCCAATTCCTGAATGAGGCCAAATGCAAAAGCACCGACGAACGCATCGCCTGCTGCCGTCGTGTCTACAGGGTTGACCTTTACAGCTTCTACAAAGTATTCTTCATTCCTGTTTTTAAAATATACTCCTCTGTGGCCCATGGTAATTAGCACATTAGAGCATCCCAAATCCAACAATTTATTAGCAGCTGTTTTTGCACTCTCCTTATCTACTACTTCAATGTCGGTAAAATCCCTGGTTTCTATCTCATTCGGTATGAAATACGATACTTTCGTTAAGTATTCATTGTTTATATCGGCCGATGGTGCTGGGTTAAGTATAATTGTTTTGTTGTATTTGTAAGCAAGATCTATAGATGCATATACGGTTTCTAGGGGAACTTCCAGTTGGAGAATTATTATGTCTGATGATTTAATGAGTTCTTCATTATTAGTTACGTCTGTTGGTTTTAGCAGCATATTTGCCCCCGGTATTATAATGATCCTGTTTTTCCCATTGTCCTCAAGTGTGACAAATCCTACTCCAGTAGAATCACCATCATCTTTGATAATGTATTCGGTATTAACACCTGCAGATTTCAGACTCTTAATCTGCGCATCTCCAAAACTGTCCTTGCCAACTTTACCCAACATCGTGACATGTGAACCCAATTTTGCAGCCGCAACGGCTTGATTTGCACCCTTCCCTCCGGTAAATTGAGAAAAGGAATGACCTATTATAGTTTCGCCTTCTCTTGGAGCTCTTGTGGTTTTAGCCACCAGATCCATCATAAAACTTCCTATTACTAATATTCTTTCCATATGTTGTCACCCTTCGCATTGTATGTCTTCTAGTTTATACTTTTCCAGCAACTTTCTTCCCAAGCTACCGCCGGGATGAAATACAGCGAAATTTTCGTCTTTGAAATCTTTCATGAGAGAAAGAACTATAGCTATGGCATCGCCTACAACTAATGTCGCAGTGGAACTGGAAGTCGGAGCAAGATTTAATGGATCGGCTTCACTTTCCACCTTTATTTCAATGCTTATATCGCTGGATTTTGCTAAGGTAGATTCTTTGTTGCCCGTAATAGAAATAATCTTTGCGCCAATTATTCTTATGGAAGGAATCATATCTATTAATTCTTTCGTCTCACCGCTGTTTGATATGGCCAGAACTATGTCGTCCTTAGTGATCATGCCTAAATCTCCATGTAAGGCTTCAGCAGCATGCACAAAGAAAGACGGCGTGCCGGTGCTGGCCAAGGTAGCGGCGAGCTTTTTGCCGATATGTCCTGACTTGCCTAATCCGGAAATTACAATCCTTCCTTTGCACTCGTGCATAGCTTTGACCGCTGCTTCAATTTCATCGCCAAGTTTGCTTGAAACATTCTTAACGGCTTTTAACTCTTTTTCAATTATTTGTCTGGCAACTTCTCTTATTTCCATTTATACCCCAACCTTTATAAAAAGAATTACTATTATTTCATGAATATTTTTACAAAAATTGTTTTTGATATTGCTCAATTACTGCCTTGATTTCTTTTTCTAATATGTCATTAACAGGAGTATACGGTTTTGTGAAACAACTGTTTGTAATACCCATCAATTCTAATGCTCTTTTCCTCCAGAGATTCGTAAACATCCAACTGTCAGACATGCTGTTTATTTTGTTTATCTTATTTACTAGGTCACAGTGATATTTTAATTTTTCATAATCACCAGCTAATGAGCTCTTGTACAATTCAGCAAGTAATCGCGGAAAAGGATTGGCTAAAGAAGGAACTATTCCGTCTGCCCCGGATGTCAAGCCGTAATAAATCATATCTTCTGTCCCAACTAGAACTTTAAAGTCCGCTCTTCTTTTCCTACATATCTCGATGATTCCTGAAAAATACTGTTTATCGCCGCTGCTATCTTTAATCCCGACAATGTTATCAATATGCAATAACTTTTCCAAAAGCGAAAAAGAAATACTTTTACCGCAAGCTACAGGTATGTTGTAGAGTATAACTGGCAGTGAGGTGGACATTGCAATATCTTTAAAAAAATCATATGCTTCATTTTCACTAATCGGAAAATAATACGGCAAGGAACAAGCCACAGCATCGGCCCCTGCAAGTTCAGCTCTTTTAACATGTTCGATGACTTGTCTCGTGCCGCAATCGCTAACTCCGACATAAACCGGCAATCGCCCATTAGCTTTTTTGCAAATATGTGCAGCCACTTTACCCCTGGTATCTTTATCGAACCTTGCAAACTCGCCTGTGGTGCCCATTGCAAAAATTGCGTCTACCCCTCCTTGAATTACATATTCTATCAAATTATCGAGGTAGACGTAATTAACGGATTCATCTGAATTGATGGGAGTAAGCAATGGCACAATAACTCCATTTATATTCCTATTGGTCATATAGAGGTCCCTTCTTTGCTTTTATATTTCTTATTAGCCTGGCTTACAAAACACAGGTCCGGCTTGTTCAGAAACAAAGTCTATAAGAAACAGACTTTTTCATTTTATGGATTAACTATTGTCTTGGTTTAGAAGCTCAAGGGATTGTTTTGCTATATTTTTTGCAGTAAGACCATATTCATTAAGCAAGTCCAAAGGTTTGCCGGATTGACCAAAACGGTCATTTATACCGATCTTTTTGAACCGGAAATCTCCTTTTCCTATAAGGACATCTGCAATTGCATCTCCAAGCCCGCCAATCGACGAGTGTTCCTCTACAGTTATAATGTTCTTACAGGTATTGGCATAACGTAATACTGTTTCCGAATCTATGGGTTTTATAGTGTGAACATTTACAACTGCTGCATTAATGCCCTGCTTTTCTAGCTCCAATGCGGCCTCTATTGCCTCATCTACCATAATTCCACATGCAAAAATAACAAGGTCTTGGCCTTCTTTTAAGACATTTGCTTTACCTATCTCAAAAGGATATTCTTTATCAAAAACAATGGAAGGCAATCTAGCTAATCGTAAATATACTGGGCCTTTTAATTCAGATGCTGCTTTTACTGCTTTAACCGTTTCATTGGCGTCCGAAGGCACTATGATTGTCATGCCGGGTATAACTCGCATAAGGGCAAGGTCCTCAAAGGCCTGATGGCTTCCACCATCTTCTCCAAGAGTTATACCTGCATGAGTGGCGCCAATTTTAACATTGAGTTTATTATAGGCTATGCTGTTTCGAATCTGTTCATATGCCCTTCCAGTGCAAAAAATTGCAAAAGAACTTACAAATGGAATATATCCCATTGTCGAAAGACCGGCAGCTATATTGATCATATTTTGTTCAGCGATTCCAATGTTGAAAAAACGCTCCGGAAATTTTTCTGCAAAGAGGCATGTCATCGTAGCATGTGAAAGATCAGCATCTAGTACAACGACGTCTTCATTTTGTGCTCCCAGTTCAGCCAAAGCTTCCCCATATGCAACACGAATTGCTTTATATTGTGCCATCTGTGATTCCTCCTAGTTCAGATAAAGCAATTTTCGCTTCTTCTCTGGATGGTGCTTTGCCGTGCCAACCAACCTGGTTTTCCATGAAAGAAACTCCCTTTCCCTTGACGGTTTTACATAAAATGCATTTTGGTTTGCTTGCTGGAAGATCTAAAGCCCTTATGATATCGGGAATACTATGACCATCAACTTCTATGCATTCAAAGCCAAAAGACATTAGCTTTTCTTTGATATTTCCCAAACTCATTACTTCATCCGTTGAACCATCAAGCTGCAAGCCGTTATTGTCAATGAGTACCGTCAGGTTAAGCAAGCGGTAATGGGCGGCTGACATAAAAGCTTCCCAAACTTGCCCCTCCTGGAGCTCTCCATCGCCAAGCAAGGCATAAACATTGATATCCTTGCCCCTTAATCTTGCACCCAATGCCATGCCCACCGCAATTGAGAGACCCTGACCTAAAGAACCTGTAGAAGCATCAACCCCAGGTGTCTTTTTAGCATCAGGATGACCCTGTAGTATACTTCCTAGTTGCCGAAAATTTAATAATTCTTCTCTATGGAAGAAACCTTTATCAGCCAATACAGCATAATAAGCTGGAGCAGCATGGCCTTTAGACAAGACAAACCTATCCCTATCTTCCCAATTTGGATTTTGAGGGTCAATTTTCATTTTATAGTAGTACAGACATGCCAATATTTCTACAGCAGAAAGAGATCCGCCGGGATGACCCGACGACGCTCTGCCAATCATTTTAATTATATCGCTTCTTAATTCCTTGCATTTGTCCTCAATCTGAGAAATGAGCATAACCTATACTCCTCTACTTGAATATTTAAACAGTCTATAGCAAATATGTTTAGCTATTAATCTTCTGTGCCTTGCTTAATTCATCGGTGTTGAGTTCAAGACCAAGGCCAGGTAGATCGGGTATTTCCAAGTAGCCGTTTTTGGGGGTAGGCGGATTTTTGAAAACGAGTTGGTTCACTTCTTCAAACATGAATAGTTTCTCCAGGAACATACCGTTTGGTATTGCCGAAAGTAAATGCATGTGCATGAGCTCCATACCATGCGGTGCAAGAGGTAGGTTCCACGCCTGAGTAATTGCACAAATCTTTAGCATTTCGGTATATCCACCGCACCTTGTAATATCGCATTGCACAATATCCACCGCATCGCCCAAGATCAAATCCCTGACACCATATTTAGTATATTCATGTTCCCCTGTCGCCAAAGGAATATCGGTGCCCCGCTTGAATTGTGCAAGGCCCGGAATATCATCGGCAAGTACCGGTTCCTCAAAAAAGATTATATTTAGATCGCGAATTCTATTTGCAAACTGCACAGCGATAGATGCCGGCCAGACATTGTTTGCATCAATCGCAATACCAATGTCAGGTCCTACCGCTTCCCTCACTGCTTGTATTCTGCGCACATCTTCGTCAGGGTTAGTACCGCCTTCTACACCAACTTTAACCTTGATTTTATTGTAGCCAGCCTTTACCATGTTCTCTGCCTCTTCAACAAGCTCATCTAGTGCTTTTTGGAAAACATGATTTTAAACGTATGCGTTATCCCATACATATTATCATTACAGCTCTGTCCCTGTTTTATCTGGGTAAAAACTCTTTCCGCAACATTAGCCTGATCCTGCGCACTGCTTTCAACATCAAGGTTTCGCATACTACTATCAGTAATTGGTGCACTAAATTTGCTCC
>LFSJ01000003.1:0-19401 GCA_001512695.1 Tepidanaerobacter sp. DTU063
GTATAATCGTATTTTTCATATGAACCCCTTCTTAATCAGTATTGTCGTCGGAACAAGACACTGTTGTAGAATTGAATTTCTGATGGTGAATTCAGCCTAAACTTGCCAATATAACCATGCAATCTTCGACCTGCTGTGTTCCTTCACTTTTCCGTTTACGGAAACGGTCTTGAGATAATCCATTATATCTTCTTTGCTTGCCTGGCCATCATGTCTTGAAACTAAAATGTCTGCCATTTGCTGTACGTCATATTCGTTCGTCCAGGCCCTGTCTTGATATGTAATTTCGGGATAATAACCCCACTGCCAAAGTAGATTGAAGCTATAGTAGACTTGATTGCCCCAGGTCTTGCCCTGTATTCCAAGATGTTTTTTCAAGCCTTCTAGGACCTGGTCTTGCCTTGACACAAAGCCGCTGAGAAAGCAGTGCTTGGAGCTTGCCTCAACCATTTTCTTTAAAGCATCGGGACCGTCAATCCCCGGGCAAAAGGCGGCAAATACAAGGTCAAAGTTCTTCTTCCAGCCTAGCTCTTCTATATTTACTTCGGGCCATGAAGCTTGGAAGAAATTAACATTCGTTAAACCCCTGCTTCGGGCATTTTCTTTGGCAAAGCTTATCATCTTGCTAGAAATATCGGTTCCGATAACACATATTACCTCTTTGGCAAAAGCTAGGGTGTATTTTCCGGGCCCGCAGCCGATGTCTAAGACTTTGCCCTTTTCGTCAATTGCTCCCTTATCCTTCAAATATTTCAGGACTTCCTCCACTTCCTTCATGGTCCTTTGCGAACCCATGCGGGAATTAAACTCATCGGCTCTAAGGTCCCAGAACTGTTGTTGATTCTTGTTGTTTTTGTCTTCCATTTTCCAGAATCGGTCAAAGAGGATTTCCATGGCTACCAGCCTCTTGAATAATCATCAAAGCAGTCCAAGCATACGGCCTTACCTTCCGCAAGGCGCATTTTGTGTTCGGGAGCACCTTCGCCGCACTTGCTGCATGTCAAGGTATTGAAAATCCGTGCCCTCTCCGGCAAGTCAAAACCGGGTTCCTTAAATTCAAACAACTTTTCCACGGGACTTTCCAAAATTGCCTGTTGCCGCTCTTCTCTAGACAGGTCCTTGCTCAGACTGTCAGCTTTGAATACTATTCGCAGCCTTTCCCCGGTATCCCGGCAGAAGAAGCTAAAGGCCTGTTTGCCCGTGCCCCGATATATAAGATTCCCCTTACCTATCGTGCAGCCGGTGATAACCTGGACCGCATCAACGCCGCAGGCATCGTTTTCAGTTACGCAAACGACTTCCTCATCCTTTGAAAAGCTTATGCCCAGTTTTTTCATGGCAGCTTCACAAGCTTTAAAGCCGATGGCCAGACCCGGACACTCATGGCCGTGAAACTCTACGCATTTATCCCAAAGGTTTTTGTCCATTATTCTCCTCCTCTAATGCTAATTGATAAAAAATAAAAACCATGAAATAAGCCGTTTCATACAGCTTAACCTTCATGGTTTTTCTTCAGTCAATTTAATTCTATCTTACTTGGAGTAAATATAGACCTTCATGGTCTTTGATAATATTTTAACACCGTTATTTCGGACTGTCAATGAATATTTGGGGACTGTCCCCAAATATTCATCACTTCAATTCCTCTTCTATTACCTTGGCAACGTTGTCGGCAACTTTGTTAATCAAGTCCTCCTGTTCTCCTTCCACCATGACGCGGATTAATGGTTCCGTGCCCGATGGCCGGACCACAATTCTGCCGCTGTCGCCAAGTAAGGCCTCACCTTCATCTATAGTATTCTTGATGCGCTCATTGTTATCATATTTGGACTTATCGGCTACGCGGACATTTATAAGCACCTGGGGATAAACGGTCATAATGCTGCTTAAATCCGATAGGCCTTTTTGCTCATCAACCATCACTTTTAATAGATTTACAGCGGTCAAAATCCCGTCACCTGTAGTATTATGGTCTAAGAATATTATATGTCCCGACTGTTCTCCACCTAGATTGTAGCCGCTGCTTAGCATTTCCTCGAGAACATAACGGTCTCCCACTTTTGTCCGCACCATGTTTATTCCGGCTTTTTTAAGGGCAACCTCTAAGCCCATGTTGCTCATTATAGTGGAAACTACGGTGTCATTTTTTAAAAGCCCCTGCCTTTTCATATGGCAGCCGCAGATTGCCATCACATGGTCGCCGTCCACGATATTGCCCTTTTCATCGACTGCTATGAGCCTGTCCGCATCGCCATCAAAGGCAAGACCCACATCCGCACCAACTTCTCTTACAAACTGGCAAAGGGCATCGGGATGGGTGGAACCGCAATTAGCATTGATATTGCATCCATCAGGCGTATTATTAATTACATGGACTTTAGCTCCAAGTTCTTCAAAGATGACAGGTGCCACTTCGTACGATGCACCATTTGCGCAATCCAGGGCAACGGTTAAGTCACTAAAGTCCTTGCTGACCGCGGACTTTATAAAATCCACATAAGGCCTTACTCCGCCTTTTTCAATAATCTTCCCGACATCTGACCCTGTAGGGCTTTCTATTGCCTGATTGGCATCATCAAGTAAAGCTTCTATATCATCTTCCATCGCATCGGGCAATTTGTAACCATTTTTATCAAAGAACTTTATTCCATTGTATTCTACAGGATTATGGGATGCGGATATTACTACACCTGCATCAGCATTGAAAAAGCGGGTGAGGTAAGCCACTGCAGGTGTCGGTACGATTCCCACTTTAATCACGTCGGCACCCGCCGAACATATTCCCGCTGTCAAAGCCGCTTCTAGCATATCTCCCGATATGCGTGTGTCCTTGCCAACGACAAAGAGGGGTCTTTTTTGAAGTTTGGATAATACTTTGGCACCTGCACGGCCCAACTTAAAAGCCAATAGGGGAGACAACTCTGTATTTGCAATACCCCTAACTCCATCGGTTCCAAATAGTCTGCCCATATGTTTTCTCCTCTCCATACTAAGAAAGTTTGCGAAGTGTCACCGCAATTTCTGCCGGTTCAATTTTTATAATCCTGTAAGGTCGCGTTATGTCCGCACGTACGCCCAGCAAGTGTTCACCTTCCAAAAGGCCGCCAGCATCAATATTTAAGTTAATCATGTTTTTATTTACTTTATCAATAATACTCTCGGGACCGCTAACTGTCAATAGTATTTCCCTGCGTTCCAGGCTCGCCTCTAAATCCGAGGGTATGTTTAGTACCTGTATTTCATCCGAGCTGACGCTAATACTTGTCGTGGCCAGCCGCTCGATTTCAACGGTAACCCGGGCTGCTTGAATTCCTTCATCAAAGATTGTAACGCCCTTGGGTATTATAAGCTTTGCGTCTGTTGATACCGTTGATGTGGCCCCTTCCACATTTATGGCTTCGGTGCTTATTGACTGGAGGCCTTCCAGCACGTCATGGCCTCCGGTCACCACTACGGTAGGCGGGTCTATCCTCACATCCCTTATTATATAACCTTCAGGTGGATTGCCACTTATATTAGGCAAAACCTGCACATTGCTGACGGGAACAATGGATACGGTCACTTCTACCACATCAGGTCTAAAGCTTACTCCCTTTTGCTCCTTGTTCTGCGCATCTAGAACCCGAACCGGGAGGGTGCTGACGACTGTCGCGGTCTTATCCGAAATATCTAAGCTAGCAGATACCTTTTTAACGGCATTTACCATGCTCCGAGGCCCCTTGACTACAACAGCCTGCGGTTTGCTGGTGGTTTTATCTACGGCAAATCCAGGAGCAGGCACACCCGACACGTCCACCGAAACAGGCATCTGTTCCTCTACAATCGCATCCAAGGTCACCATTATTTCTCTCGGTGAAACGTCAATTAATTCTATATTGGTTGGGGTGGTGATATCTACCCGAATAAGATTGTCCCCTTCAATGCGCCCTCGTAAATTTACATAAGCGTATATATCGCCTGGTTTTATGTCTGCCACCAGGCTGCGCCGCCCCTTAACCTTGACATTCACCTTGTATTCAGCAGAATCATCTTTAAGGGCAAATTTGTTCTCATCTAAATTTTGCAGTCTTACCGGCACATCCCTGATTACATAGGTTACCTGGGGGTTCTGCTCATTCATGACATACAGCCACATAATTATAGCTGCCACAATGGATATGATTTTCAGAGCCGTATCCGTAGCAAAAAAATTACGCATGGTTCTTCCTCCAGTGCCAAAGGGATGGTTTTTTATCTTTTATTTCATATATGTCTCTTAACATATTCTTAAGGGTCTTCACGTCAAGATAGCGGCTGAGCTTGCCTTCCTTGGCTACAGATACTACGCCGGTTTCCTCCGAAACAATAATCGCCACGGCATCCGTTTCTTCTGTAATGCCCAAGGCCGCCCGGTGCCTGGTTCCCAATTCTTTACTTAAATTCGGGTTTTCCGAAAGGGGAAGATAGCATCCAGCAGCTACTATCATGTCATTTCTAACGATCACCGCACCATCATGCAGTGGAGTGTTGGGCATAAAGATATTTATCAAGAGTTCAGTTGAAACACTGCCCCCGATTTTAACCCCGGTTTCAATGTATTCATTTAGGCCCGTTTCTTTTTCCAAAACTATGAGAGCCCCGATTTGACCTTTAGACAATTCTTCAGCCGCTTCTGCAATATGGTCGATTACTTTGTTCAGCTCTTCTTCTGCCAATCCTAAAAGGGAGGATGAAAAAAACTTTCCTCTCCCCAATTGCTCAAGGGCCCGCCTAAGTTCAGGTTGAAAAACTACCAGCAGTGCAATAACTCCTACCGTCATGGTGTTTCGCAAAATCCAATTTATCGTATAAAGGCCCAACCATTCACTTAGCTTAGTAGAAATCAACAAAACCACCAGGCCCTTTAACAGCTGCACCGCTCGGGTCCCTTGAATTAATTGAATGGCCTTATATGAAACGTATGCGACTATTGCTATGTCAAGCAAATCCATCAAACGAAAGCCTTTAAATAGTTCAAAAAGCTGTAATGACATTTTTCCACCCCAGCACTCCGTTCTGCTATATAAAATATTATAGCATTTAATCTTAAATTAGTATATTTTCACGGCGATTTTTTTCAAGATTCTATTCACCTGCCTTGCTTCCAAAACGAGTATCCGCTGCAATGCCCAGGGAAATAATTAAGGCCGCCAGAGAAGTTAAGCTTCCAATGAAAGGCACCAATTGTACGAGCCAAAGAATAAGGGCGCCTAGCACAAATTCCAGTAAGACTTCCGGTTTTTTTATGATTCGTTCATTTAGTTTTCTGCCGATATATATGCTTATGCAGAGGTATCCAAAAAAACCTGCCGCATACAGTAGAATCAAAAAAATAGGTATGAGGGGAATCCCAATCAAGGTGATAAACAACAGTATCACGGCAACAGGTATCAACAAAAAGATAGCTAGACCTATTAGCAGTTTTTTGCCTATTTCCTCTTCAACCAAATTCGACGCATTTTTGACAGCATTCGGGAAGAGAATTATAACGAGGATCCCCACGGCCAAAAGCCCCAAGAAGCGGACGACTTTAAAAAAACTGTACCTGATATTCCTGGCAAAAATTCCGGGGTCCAGGTGTATCCCGGGTCTTTTTATGCCATTTACCAAGCCTTTTATTCCGGAAACTCCTATTTCAGTTGACTTGCCGTAGATCTTAGAGGTTTCCCCTCGGATTATAGTTCCTCCCACGGAGGTAACATCGCCCGTTACCTCTCCATTGACCCTTACATTGCCCAATATCGCCACCACATCGCCCGACACCTTGCCGTCAACGGTAATATCGCCCAAGACAGTGACAACATCGCCCTTTATTGTTTCATGGGAGTCTATTATTATATCTCCCCCGATCTGAAACCTGTAATCGACACTTTGGGCAAGTGCTATTGCAGGTATAAACAGCAATATAATTAAAATGAAGGCGGTAGTTTTTCTCATTGTTAATCCCTCTCATTATTATTTATATATATATATTATACGCGCGAAGAACAATTGGGTCCTGCAAAAAATCAAATTTCTGGTGTAACTCCAACAAAATTATTTGTAATGGGAATGTAATCTTAAAGCTGTAATTTTAATATTATGGTATGATATGATTAGTATGAAGGTTATTTACTTGTATTTTTATAGGCTTTGACAGCCCTTGCTCATATCCCTTTAAAAATGAGGAGAAACCGTATGCAAGTACAAATGAAATTTGAAAGATATATTGCAACTCTTATTATTGCAGTTCTTTTTTCCATGCTGGCCTTTCCCGGCAAAAGCAGTGTCGGCCAAACTGCCGTATCCAAACTGCCTCCATTGCTTCACCGTGATTTGCATGATTATCTTGTTGAGCAAGAAATCCGACAGCAAGTACGGCTAAACATTTTGCCCCAGCTTTCACAATCCGTCATGGCTGCACGGTTTTTACGCCATGGGCCTGAAGGTAAAAAAAGGGTGTCAATTACTTTTGACGACGGGCCTTTTTTATTCACGGAAAAATATATAAGCGTATTGAAAGAATACGATGTTGATGCTGCTTTTTTCCTCATCGGAGTTCAAATTGACAAATACCCCGATGAAGCCAAAAAAATTGCTGAAAGCGGCTATGAAATA
Organism: Tepidanaerobacter sp. DTU063; assembly: GCA_001512695.1. Lineage (GTDB taxonomy): Bacteria > Bacillota > Thermosediminibacteria > Thermosediminibacterales > Tepidanaerobacteraceae > DTU063. Next base: position 6,616 of record LFSJ01000003.1, read on the forward strand.
GGCGTCCACTCATACGGACACAGGCAGTTGACGGCGATGAGCAGAAGTTCTATAGAAAATGACTTTGAAAAGAGTTTGTCTGCAGTCAAAAGAATTACCGATTCAGAGATAAGGTTTTTCAGACCGCCTTTCGGAGAGTTCAACGACACCGTAATTGACATTGCCAAAAAGTATAATCTGACCACGGTTTTATGGTGCGTGGACCCCCGGGACTGGCAGGAGACTGACCCGGACGTTATTGCACGACACGTGATAGATCGTGCCACAAACGGCGCCATTATCCTGCTTCACGAAGGTCGAGAGTCGACAATCGAGGCTTTGCCCCAGATCATAGAAGGCCTTTGGGAAAGGGGTTTCGAGATAGTATCTTTATCAGAACTCTTGTCCGAAGAAATAGTATGAGTGCACGAATGAATAATTGGGGACTGTCCTTTTTTATTCATAGCTTATTAACTGCTCTCTTTTACGCTAAAAAGATTCATGTTATAATAGTCCAAGAGATTTTTTGAGGATAGGAGGAGCTTTTTTGGAAAAAGTAAATCCTGCTTTTTCTTTTGATACGATAAAGCGCGGCTTTAGGTCAGGTCTCAATATTACCTGGAAACTTGCTAAGATTTTGGTGCCTGTTTATTTTATAGTCACCATTTTGAAATACACCCCTATAATCAACTGGATTTCTGCTGCCTTTGCCCCTCTCATGAGGGTGTTTGGTCTCCCCGGTGAAGCAGCAATAGTACTCGTAATGGGCAATGTTGTAAATCTGTATGCCGCCATTGGGGCTATGGCTTCTCTCGATTTGTCGATTAAAGAAATATCTATTCTAGCGATAATGCTCTCCTTTTGCCATAGCTTAATAGTAGAGACGACATTGGCCAAGAAAATTGGCCTGTCAGCACTTAAAGTAATTTCGGTTCGAGTGGGACTCGCTGTCGTTTCAGGAATTGCTTTTAATCTCTTTTTGTAAGTATTGGAGGTAAGCCATGTCAAGTATTTTAATGGAAGCTGCTATTGGCAGTTTTAACTCCGTTAAACAGATTGCCATAATCGTAATTCCCATAATGATTGGATTGGAGATTTTAAAGGATATCGGTATCCTTGATAAACTGACCCAACTGTTTTCGCCCTTGGTAAAAATATACGGCATGAAAAAGGAAGCAGGCTTCCCCCTAGTTATCGGCATCGTAATAGGCCTGTCCTACGGTGCCGGCATCATATTTCAAGCAGCCGAAGAGGACAAGCTCAGCCGCCGTGACCTCTACCTGCTTACGTACTTTTTGGTGGCAGCCCACGCCGTTTTTGAAGATACCGCCGTTTTTATGGCCTTGGGTGTAAACGGCATCTTGCTTTTTGTCGTCCGCGTGACCGTGGCAGCTTTCTTTACCTATCTTGCCTCCAGGTGGATAAAAGTTGATGACCTGGATTTTGAAAAAATGAGGTGATGCGAAGATGGAATCGATGGCAAATTGTGATTACAAAGTTATCAGCTTGCCCAAGTTAAACGGCCTTACTCCCACACTTGAATCAACGGCGTTAAAATTAATGGAAGAGGCCGGTGAACTGGCCCAAGCAATAGGAAAATTTCGCGGTCAGAGCGGTGAAGCTATCCAGATGGATGAAAAGCAGGTAGTTGATAAAATGGCCCAGGAACTCCTCGATGTCGCCCAGGTTGCTGTTTCGATGATGTTCGTCCTCGAGGAGAATTACGATATAGACATCGAACAAAAATTGAAGCAACATATAGAAAAACTGAAGTCTAAAGGCTACATCAAATAGTTAAAGAGTTTCTCTGTTGTTCTGCAGGTCATTTACCATGGCAGCTAAGTTTTCGTAAAACTCCCTGTTTGTCTTGGTTTTCTTTAGTTTGTTTATGAATATACTGGACGCCTCAACGGTATCCAACGGGGCCAAGGCTTTTCTCAAAACCCATGTGGCTTCCAATTCTTCTTTGCTAAACAGCAACTCCTCCCGGCGCGTACCGGATTTTTTTATGTCAATGGCGGGATAAATTCTGCGCTCTGCAAGTTTTCTATCAAGGTGTATCTCCATATTGCCTGTTCCCTTAAATTCCTCATAGATCACATCGTCCATCCTGCTGCCGGTTTCCACCAGTGCAGTAGCAATTATAGTGAGACTGCCACCTTCCTCAATGTTCCGTGCGGAACCAAAAAAGCGCTTTGGCTTGTGAAGAGCACTGGGGTCAAGACCACCCGAGAGGGTTCTTCCGGTGGGCGGAACAACCAGGTTATTTGCTCGCGCCAGGCGGGTTATGCTGTCGAGCAGTATTACCACATCCTTGCCGCTCTCCACCAAGCGCTGAGCCCTTTCCAGAACCATATCAGCCACCCTCAAGTGATTTTCCGGCAGCTCGTCAAATGTCGAACTTACAACCTCACCTTCCACGGAGCGCCTTATGTCCGTCACCTCTTCCGGCCTTTCATCAATTAACAGCACTATCAGCTGTACATCCGGATGGTTCTTGGCGAGGCTGTTGGCTATATTTTTCAGCATCATGGTCTTTCCTGCTTTTGGTGGAGATACAATAAGGCCCCTCTGGCCTTTCCCTATGGGGGCGATTATGTCGATAATGCGCGTAGAAAGTTCCTGCGGATCGTATTCCATAACGAAACGGGGCTGCGGAAAAATAGGTGTCAGGGAATCAAAGTGAAATCTGCGGATGGCATGTTCCGGGTCAAGGCCGTTGACTGCAGTGATTTGCAGCACCGCCCTATACTTTTCCCCTTCCTTGGGAGGTCTTATGCTCCCTGTGATCATATCACCGGTTCTCAGGTGAAAGCGGCGAATCTGGGATGGAGATATGTATATGTCTTCATCTGATGGTAGGTAGTTTTCGATTCTCAAAAAGCCGTAACCGTCAGGCAACACCTCTAAAACACCTTCCGCCATACCTTCGCCCTCTTCGCTGAAGGCTTCTATTAATTTGAGGATAAGTTCACGCTTGCGGTACTTATAATAACCGGGAATTTTCTTTTCTTTTGCAATTTCATGCAGTTGCGCTATGGTCTTTTTCTCTAATTCTGTAATTAACAAGATTTCACTTCCTTATTATTAAATTATAAAAGAATTTTTTTGAAAACACGATGTACTAATGGAAATGTGAAAGACAGAAAAGCTTCCGCTGACAAGAATTATACGAAATTTATTCTTTAAAATTATGTTCATCGATGTGAAAAATATTCAATGGAAAGCAGTAGGCAAGGTAAAAAAAAGAGCCCTAACAGGGCCCCCTTTTTTATAGATACACCGAGGAGGATTTGCCTTTTGTTAGTTATTATACCATTTATAAACTTTACCGTCAATATTTTGATTGACACTATGTTATTTTTAATATGCCCTGGGAAACTTCAAATATGTGGTGGTCCCTTTTCCCTCCGTTGATTTTATATTTATGCTGCCCCCGTTGCTGTCAACTATTCGCTTAGTAATGTATAAACCCAGGCCTGTCCCGTTTTCTTTTGTGCTAAAAAATGGGGTAAATATTTTATCCAGATCGCTCTGCTTTATTCCCACCCCTTCATCTTTTATCTCAATGCATACCCAGTCCTCGTCTTTGAAGGCCCTTATACTTAAATGAGCCCCTTTGTCCATAGCTTCAATTGAGTTTTGTACGATATTGAGCAGCACTTGCATTAACTGTTCTTTCCCCATCAAAACCTGCAGGTCACTATCCTCAAATTCAATCTTATATGTTATACCTTTGAGATGCAAACTGTGTTCAAAAAAAACAATTAATTCCTCGATTATCTTCTTTACCGATAGGCCTTTGCTCTTTATTTCAGGTGTGTTATGGGCTCTGTATCTGGATAGATAGTCATTTAGCAGATTGTTCATGCGGTCCAATTCGTTTATGGCTATATCTGCATATTCCTTTCTTTTGTCACCGTCCGAGAGGCTTTGTCTTATGATCTGGAGGAAACCTCGAATGGAAAATAAGGGATTTTTCAATTCATGTACATAACTGGCAGCAATCTCTTTCTCCGCAAGCAAACTTTCAAGCTGCATGTTTTTCCTTTCAAGTTCTTTAAGATTTTCAGTATCTTCATAGGAGACCAAATATCCTAAAATCCCTTTTTCATCTTCAAGGATGAAAAAATCCACCTCATATTCGAAAGTCTTGTTTCCCTCTGCCTGATACTCGATCAACACCAGATGACAACCCTCACTAAGATATAACGGCAGACCTTGCTTCAAGGGGCAAGATGATTTTGTGAAGTATTTCTGAAAATTGCCAATCATTTTCCCGAACTCTTCACTTCTTTGCCTCCTCTCATATGCCATTAAACTTCCCTTCTCTAAGCTGTATCTAATTGCGAGATTTCAGTTAAGTAGCTTATAAAATCAAAAACATCAAAGGGTTTAATAAAATATCTTAGGGCTCCTTCAGCCATAGCTCTTCTGGCAACATTCACATTGGAAGAACCAGATATAAACACGGCTTTAACATCGGGCTTTATACTCCTGATTATTGATAAAAGGCGAAATCCGTCAATCTCTGGTAAATTTACATCAATGATTACAATTTCCGGCTGTTCAACTATAACTATTTCTATCGCCTCTACATGGTCCGACGCTACATGAGCATCAAAGCCTGAATAGCTCAGTGCTTCCTTCAGCATTGTTTTTACCCAATGTTGGTCATCAACAATAAGGACGTTGTTCCTTTTCATGATATTCCCCTACCAAATCATAAGAACTTGTGGCCATGGACAATAATCAAAGGACGTACTTCCCGGCATTCACTATTATATTCTATATTTGTTGATAAATTCCTCCTTTTATTTTTATATCGCATGAATTATTTGAGCATCGCTAAAAAAATATATATTTATAATAGTCTGTAAAAGTTCTGATGTCTTTCCATGGCTATATTACAGACTTCGAAGGCTGAAGGCAAAGATAAAACACTATAAATATAAGTTTAGGCCTTGCCCAAGGCAAGGCCATAAAAGACAAGTTAATGCTAATCATTCTATGTTATACCCGGTTAATCAGAAAAGGTAATGTCCTGTATTGTTACTGCAACAAACAGTCCTCCTTCGTAACTGCCGATGGCCACGATTTCATTGCCTTCCTCAATCCTGGTGATGCGGTGACTCCTGGCACCGTCCCTGCTGCTTTTGAGTACCACGGTGTCGCTGGTATATCGGATGGATATTTCCCTCGTGCCGTCTTCCGTTTTGGCACTGATTACGATGACCTCAATGTTTTCGTGTATACCGATTACCGTGCCCCTTAGCACGTCATGGGTGTCTTTCACCGTCACATCAATGCTTATGGCTTCATCGTTTTCCACTTCCATGTCCAGGTAATAATCCCGCCGGATTTCCGTGGCATCTATGCGCTTTCTGTCTTTGGTAATTTTAGTATCTGAAGTAATTGTAATATCATGCTCCTTGCCCTTATCGTCAATTACTGTAACGGTGATTTTATCCGCAAAGGTTATGGCCTTTACGGTGCCCTTTATGTCACGCTTGACGCTTTCAGCAGCAACTCTTGTCACCAAATCGTATTCCAGGGTGAGGGTCACTTCATCACCCTTTTTAAGGTCGCTTAGCTCTGCCCTCTTGCCATTCTTTCTAATGGTAACATCTTTGTCAAGTTCATACTTGTTTTCCCTGCCATCATCCAGTTCTACTACGAGCACCGGATTTTTGGCATATTCAATACCCATCAATATGCCGGTAATGTCCCTTGTCGCACTTTCCGCGTCTATTTCCACTATCCTGCTGCCGGATACGGTGATGGTGGCCACATCGCCTATTGTCAGGCTGTAAATGTCAGCAGCCCTATTATCTTTATATATTTTTACATTAGAAGCAATGCTATAGCTTTCATATTCATCAGTTTTTTCATTCTCGATTGTGAGCACATTGGTAACCCTATTTACTGCTCGGATTACGCCTTTAACTACCTTGTCTTCACCTTTGACATCAATTCGCTCCACATCGGTTTCGGAAACGGTTAGTTTTACCGATTGGCCTGAGGCCAACTGGTAAATAGTGGCCGAAGTGCCGTCTATATACACCTTGGTCTGGTTTTTAATATTGTAGGTCCTTTCCCTGTTGTCACTTGTCCTAACCGTCAAGGTACTTCTAATCAGGTCAATTTCTTTAATAGTGCCTTCTACTGTGTAACCGTCCGTTACGGGAGCTGTGCTGCCGTAACCAACATCTATATATTGGGCCGAAGTTCCACTGGCAATTATGCTTATTCGATCCCCCGCTTTTATATCCTTTAACTCGGATTTTGTTAAATTTCCACTTTCATCTTCTTTGTAAATTAAAGTGCTGCTTATATTTACCGTGTACGTCCCCAATGTGCCATCGTCAAGCCTTACTTCGACATTCGGCAGAATATCAGTTTCTACATCCTGCACCACACCGCTAATAATGTTTTGTACTTTTGTAAGTTTCGACAGATTGTGGAGCAAAACTGCCATTTGGGCACGGGTAAACTTCTCGTCGGGCTTGAAGCTGTTGTCGGGAAAACCTTTCATGATGCCCTTTTCAACGGCAAGTTCCACGTACGGCCTCGTTTCGAGCTCAATCATGTGGACGTCAGTAAATCCAAAGATAATACTTAAAGTTTTGCGGCTTTCCGCTTCCTGGCCAAGGCCCAAGGCCTTTACCGCAAAAACTGCTACTTCCGACCTTTTGGCTGCATCCGAGGGTCTGAAATCATCAAAATCCTTTCCGGACACTATCCCCTTTTCAATAGCAACAGCTACATAAGGTCTCGCCCATGGTGCTACCGAACTCGCCCTGGGAAAATTGGAAGGCAGGCTTTTGCCGCTGGTCAGACTTTCCCATCCCATGAGCCTCACCAGCATGGTTACAAGTTGTTCCCTGGTGACATTGGCATCAGGACCGTAAGTGGTGTCGGTCATGCCCTTTACAACTCCAGCTAAACTCATCTTCTGTATGTACGGCCTGACCCAGTCATATCTCGATGCGCTAATATCAGTAAACTGCAAACTTGCAGCACAAACCTGTGCAGTACTTATACTTAAAATGACTAGTATAGTCAAAAATATAGTTGTTATTCTTTTTATTCTCCCACAGCTCATAAAATCTCCCTCCGTCGAAACATAATATGCTTTAATATTCTACAAAAGCAGGGCTTAGTCCTCTTTTTAAAATAAAAAATACCTTTGCCAAATCAGTGCAAAGGTCAAAGACTTCATTCATGACTTGTCTTGTCCCTAAATGATGCTTGTGCATATAACTTACAATAATCACTCCTAAAGTAGGTAATACCTAATCCTATGGGCTTATCTTCAATGTCATACAGTTTTTGTTCTACGACCATCAAAGGAAGCTCATTATAGATGTTCAGGTGTCTCCTGATCTCTTCATCGGGCATTTGGGCTGATATGATCAGTTCCTTTTTTATAGCAAAAAGCGAGGTCTTCTTGGACACTATTTCAGGGAATGTGGCATAGCGTATTTCCTTTTCTACAATGGGCATTCCCTTATAATAAGGCAGGTACTTCAGGTCATAGGCAACCGGTTCTCCATCGGTGTAAAACAATCTTCTAATCATGATAACCTTTTTATTCTTAGTTATCTGCAGGGCTTCAATCAATTTACTGGTAGGCATAATAATATTAACCTCCAGCAATTTTGTCTTATCAACACTATTTATTAGGTTGTTCTTTTCGTCATAATAAAGCGTATATGTAGTGCTGTCAGGTTCTTTCACAAAGTTTCCCTTGCCCGGAATGGAATAAATGTACCCTTCGCCGGCCAAAATAGCAAGCCCTTTCCTCACCGTCATGCGGCTGGCATTGTACGTCTTGCATAGGGTGTTTTCCGAATACAAAGCATCACCCGGTTTCAACTCTCCCGAATTAATTTTTTCTTTTATGTCCTCAACAATTTGAAGATATATCGGCAATCCCATGATTTATACTCCCTATTTGATGCTTTTTGTTAATCCATTCTTTACAAAACTTTACTCCAATCGATGCGTCGTTAGTGCAAAAATCGGCACCGGTATATTCACACGCTTCCTCTGTAAGGTGATTTCCCCCCAAAATAATCAGTCTGTTGTCTTTCAATCCTGCTTCCTTGATGGCATCTATCGTATTCTTCATCGTCTCCACGGTAAAGTTCAGGACTCCGCTCAAACCGATGATGTCCGGGTCGTATTTTTCCACGCCTTGCACAAAGGTTTCTTTTGGCACATCTACCCCAAGGTCGATGACCTCGAAACTGTTAGCCTCCATCATACCCCTGAATATGTCCTTGCCGATATCGTGCAGGTCTCCTTTCACCGTTCCTATCAGCAGTTTTCCCACTTTTTTGGAACTTTCGCTGTGAAAATGTGCAACCATCTTATCCAATTTCAAAACCTCTTTAAAAATGAGTCCTGCCATTATCAAGTCTGCTATAAAATATTGCTTGTTCTCATATAGTTTGCCTACCCGATTCATACCCTCTTTAACTAAATTCAGCAAATAGAGGGGTTCCATACCGTCATCCAGGGCTTTGTTGGCCAGTCCTATCACATTGTCTTCATCCAGTTCCTCTACCGCTTTAATGATTAACTCGTCCATTCTCCTCCCCCTATGGCCGTCATTTATCCGCACCCCACGCACATCAGTTTATATTATAATACCATCAGAAAGATAATTTTTCAATCGTAAAACCGGGATACAAGCTTACCCCGGTCTACTACTGTCCGCTCATAACAGGTAATTCAATAGCAGAAACTACTGTTTATAACAGTAATAATAATGGGAGCTATTTCTCGGGTGATAATACCAGTTTATTGATAACGATCCCTCCTGTTACTCTAAGCCTTCTTCATATTCTGCAGCACTTATCATATCGTCTAAATCTTCCAGGTTTTCTACTTTAAACTTGGCAATCCAGGCATCATAAGGAGCCTCATTTATGTATTCCGGTTCATCGTCGAGTTTTTCATTGACTTCCAGCACGATCCCTGTAAAAGGCATCAGTAGTTCCGAGTTTACTTTGGCAGATTCCACCTCGCTAAACTTATCTCCCTTTGAAAACTCTTCATCAAGTTCGGGCAAATCAACATAGAGTACTTCACCCAGTTGGTCCTGGGCATAGTCCGTTATACCCACGTAAGCAATGTCGCCCTCGAGTTTTACCCACAGGTGCTCCCTGTTATACTTTAGGTTTTCGGGAAACTGCATTTTATTCTCTCCTTTCAAGGTATTATTATCCTAGGCTAAATCGGTCTTATATTTATGTACAACGGGTAAATTTTCTTGGCTCCAAGATATAGCACTTTATATCAAAAGCTATACTTTGTGAACGCTTTGACCGTGGATATCATGTAAGGCTTCCATAATTGCTTCAGACAGCGTTGGATGAGGATGGATAACATCTCCCACCTGATCCGCATCAAGCCCCAGATGAACGGCCAAGGTAAGTTCGGTCAACAGGTCCGTTGCATTAGGACCCACTACAGCGGCTCCTATCAATCGCTCATTTTCATCTGCCAGGACCTTTACGAAGCCCTGTATCTTGTCAATGGCTTGGGCTTTACCTAATCCTCTAAAGTCAAAGGAGCCTTTTTTGTAATTCACTCCGGCTGCTTTAGCTTCGGCCTCAGTTATTCCCACAGCGGCAACTTCAGGATCGGTATATACACACCTTGGGATGGCATGGTAGCTAGCCTCTTTGTTTCCACCCAAGGCATTTTCAGCGGCAATCAGGCCTTCTTTTGATGCCACATGGGCTAAAAAGGGTGAATCCACAATATCTCCGATGGCATAAATTCCTTCAACTAGGGTTTCCATTTTTTTGTTGACTGGAATTCTGCCGGCTTTATCAGTTTGAATTCCTACGTTTTCCAAGCCCAATCCATCGGTGTAAGGTTTTCTCCCAATGGAAACCATCATTATTTCTGCTTCAAGCTCTCCATCTTCTAAGCCTGCAACTACCCTGTTTTCTTCTACTTTCACAGAAGTGATGGCTTTGCCCGCAATCACTTTGATTTTATCCCTCTTAAACTGCCGCAGCAGCTGGTTTGCAACATCTTCGTCTTCCATGGGAAGTATGTGGGGCATCATTTCTACTATGGTTACCTCGGTGCCCAAGCGCCTCAAAAACTGGCCAATTTCGCAGCCAATTACGCCGCCGCCTACTATAATAATTGAAGCGGGTGCCTTGTTGAGGCTTAGCACTTCATCACTTGTAATTACATTTTTCCCATCATAATTGAATAATGGGGGACAGACCGGAACCGAACCTGTTGCGAGAATTATTCTGTCAGCTTCCAGTATCTCCTTTGAACCATCATCTCGTGTAACTTCAACCTTGTTTTTGTCTATCAGTTTTCCAGTACCGTAAACGACCTCAATGCCGTTCTTTTTAAATAGGAATTCTATGCCTTTGATCAGTTGTGACACCAATTTGTCCTTCCTGCTTATCATCGCAGGAAAGTCAGCAGTCACTTCTCCCATAACGTTCACGCCGAATTTGGTGGCGTTCTTAACCGTCGTAAAAACATCCGAAGATGCCAGCAGGGCTTTTGTCGGTATGCAGCCGCGATTTAAGCAGGTTCCACCCAGGTTGTCTTTTTCCACAACGGTTACTTTCGCCCCAAGTTTGGCCGCCTTTATGGCCGCCTCGTATCCGCCGGGACCCGCTCCTATCACCACTACTTTCATTTGAAAATGCCTCCCCTTTTTATAGTCCTGCCTCGTCCAAAATTAGAGGTACATTTTCTTCAGCACCAATGGCCATTATGTGAACGCCGTCGCACAAATTCTTGTCTCTCAGCTCCACTATGAGTTCACCGGCAATTTTTATTCCTTCTTTGACCGGATCCCCGCTATTTTTCAGCCTGTCGATCAAATGCTCGGGAACATTTATCCCCGGAATATTTTTGTTCATGAACCTTGCCATACCTGCTGATTTTAAGGGAATGATTCCCACTAGTATTTTCGTATTTAAGTGTCTCGTCATTTCCTTGAACTTTTCCATTGTGGAAAGATCGTATACTGCTTGGGTTTGGAAAAACTTAGCTCCGGCTTTTATTTTTTTCTCCATTTTAACGAGCTGTAGCTCTATAGGGTCGTATTCTGGGGTGACGGTGGCTCCCAAATAGAAGGAAGGACTTCCCTCCAGTTTGTTTCCGCTCATATCAACACCGTTGGCCAGCATTGTGGCCGCCTGCAGTATCCCCACACTATCCAGGTCAAACACCGGTTTTGCACCGGGATTATCACCAACGGTGGTATGGTCTCCGGTAAGGGCCAATAGATTTTTTACCCCGAAAAAGCCGGCTGACAGCATTTCCCCCTGTATGGCTAATCGATTTCTGTCTCGTCCGGTGATTTGTAGAACCGGCTCAAAACCCATATCAATTAAAGCCTTACACATGGCCAGTGATGTTGCCTTCAGGGACGATGATTGAAAGTCCGTGACATTTATGGCATCAACCCTGTCACCGAATAGCTCTGCACATTGCAGTGCGTGGGAAAAATCAGTCCCTTTAGGGGGTGCCAATTCCGCGGTGACAGCAAATTCGCCGCTCTCCAGCGCCTTCCGCAATCGACTCATCATCTTCCACCTCCGTCCTGATTTCGGAGATTAAGATTCCTCGGGTATGCTTGCCGGGAATAGTCCTTCGGTTCGTGAATTTCAGTCAATTTGTCCAGTTGGCCTAATTCTTTCAACTTATTATATATTAAGATCCATGCACAGTCATTTTCAGGATTAACTTCACATTTCCCGTCTTTAGCACCGCCGCAAGGACCGTTCAGCAGGGATTTGGCACATCTGGTTACCGGACATATTCCACCGGTCACCCCCAAAACACAATCTCCGCAGGTCCTGCATGCCTCGCTGTACAGCCCGACCCTTTCCACTTCCCCCACAAACAGGGTATTGTTACCGGGATAGACCGGGATATTTACAAGTTTTGCAATGGTCTGGGTGCCGTCACCGCAGGCAAAAGACAAAACCGCATCCGCTTCCTCCAATGCATTCTTTATCTTTTTCAAGTCTCTTCGAACCAGGAGGTAATTGCAACTGGTTTCCGGCACTATGTAAGTTAAAATCTTTTTGTCTATGCCCTCTAATTCTTCTTTCATTTCCATAAGCTCTTTTTCGCCACCGCTCATGCATGCAGTAGCGCATTGACCGCAACCGACAAGTACAAGCTTTTCACAGCCCCTGAGCAGCTCTTCAATCTCTTCAAAGGGCTTATGCTGGGAAATAATCAAGGCTTGTTCCCTCCTTTAGCCTTTATAAAGCTTGCTGCATCTTACATGCTTTAACCACGTGCTTTGCCAAAACCGAAGTTGTGACCGAACCCACTCCTCCGGGAACCGGAGTAATCATGGAAGCCTTATCCACACAATCATCGGTGTCCACATCGCCGCACAACTTTCCATCTTCGTCTACATTAATGCCTACATCAATGACAACTGCCCCTTCTCTAATGTAGCTGGAGTCGATCATTTTCGCCCTTCCTATGCCCACTACCAGCAGTTCCGCGCCCGATGCAACCTTAGGCAGGTCTTTTGTCCTGGAATGGCATATGGTCACCGTGGCATGTTCTTTTAAAAGCAGCATGGCCGCCGGTTTTCCCACTATCATCGATCTTCCGATGACTACGGCGTTTTTGCCCTTCAAGGGAATTTCATAATGCTTTAATATTTCCATCACTGCAGAAGGAGTGCATGGTGGAAAGCCAGTTTCGTCACCTTCAAAGACTTTGGCCACATTTACCGGGCTAAAGCAGTCCACATCTTTTTCCGGTGCAATCACATTTTTGATTACA
>LFSJ01000003.1:19546-19777 GCA_001512695.1 Tepidanaerobacter sp. DTU063
GCCCCGCGTTCGTATGCCATGTCGCCGGGGTCATCTCCCACCCTGATAATGGCAAGCTTTGGGGTAATGCCCTTTTCCTTGAGCTCAGCAACTTCTTTCTTTAGTTTTTCCTTAATTTTATCCGCCACCGGCTTACCTTTGATCAATATTCCCATTGAAATCCTCCCTCATTTCAATTTCTAGCAAGCTAAAGACCCGGGGACGGCAGGAAGACAAGGGGACTTTTTGGCT
>LFSJ01000204.1 GCA_001512695.1 Tepidanaerobacter sp. DTU063
AAAAATAATAGCCCTCTTGAGAGGGCTTGATAATAAAGGAAACTGAGTTTCCGAAAATCTACCTTTAATACCTTCGGAGGTAATGAATCAATTTCCTTTAAATTAAACACCCCTTTCGCTGTTATTATTATAACTTAGATCCCGCAACTTTTTTCATAAGCGTTTCTAAAAACTGCGGCAGCATATCCACAGCAGTGATATGTGCTTCTGTGTTTTTTGCGAGAGTAATTGTCTGCCCAGGAATGTCTCCTTCAAACTGCTCCCTTCAATCTTTTTTTGCCGATACAATCAGCATCATTATACGGCGCATTTCATCTTTCCATATCCGGAATATCCATTCTTCGGCAGCTGCGGTCCATATGGGGAATGGCAGCATTTGCGAGTTTAGCATAGTTTTATTATTCCGTTCCCGCCTTTAGTGCCTCGCTCATGGAAACTGTATCTATGTTCTTTGCACACATCCACTTGCTGAGCTGATAAGTCAGCATGATAGCTGCGAAGGATATTATCACATAAAGGGGGCTAACAATAGGTGGCAGCACTAGGTTTATCATATCTCCTAGATAACCATACAATGAACCCATTGATGCCACCGCAACAGGAATACCGATTAAAAATCCGGCCACGACGACAAAGGTGGAGCTGTTTAATATCAGAGACCGGATTTCCCGACGTCGGTAACCGAACACCTTGAACAGTGATATGGCGTTTCTATTTTCCTCGATAGCCAACGAAGTTACAAGATATAAGATAATTAATGCCACAATGCTGGAGACAATAGTCATCAATGCTACCATGGAAATCATCTGACCCATGAATTCATCCATAGCCTCAGGCAACTCACTCATGGATTTTGTTCCTGACAGCTTTTCGTCAGGAATGTCAAGCTTTTTTGTGCTAAAGAGCCCAATATAGCTATCCTCCGGCAGCCCCATTTTTTTGTTAAACTCATCTATTGGCACATATATAAACTGCTCCATGTAGGAATCAGCAACTGCATCAATATGAAATGTGTAATGGTTCCCATCCTCTTTGTTTATAAAGGTTACAGTGTCCCCAGCCTTAATGCCCAATCGATTTGCCAAAGACTTGGTAATATTAGTTTGATTGTTTGGAATGACGTTCCCCTTATTATCCTTAAGAATCACAAGGGTTGAATCAGGCTCTATGCCGGTAATATAAAACTCAATTTCCTCATTGTTTTCAGGATAAAACTTCCCTGCATTAAAGGTCTCTGCCCCATCCGGTGCTTCACCGTATTGCAAATCCCTGAAGGTGTATTCGTATTCAAACAGGTATACATCTGACGTTTTAAATACATGGTTCATAGAATTTAAAACAGTGAAACCAAAGAGCATTAAGACAGAAGCACTAGTCACTCCCAAGAGCAAGAAAACAAGACGTGAAATGCTTCTAAACTGCTCACGCAGCCGGAATTTTGTGCTAAACTTAAATCTTTCAAGTTTAAAGGCCCTCTCCAGGGCATTAACCTTGGCTTTTTGCTTATCACCCTTCATAAGCTCCGCCGGAGACTTTTTAAGCTCCGAACGTATAACCATATAACCGCTGAGGCCTAAAAATATCATAGGTGTCAGTATTCCGATCATTACATTTAGAAAGCTTAATTCAATGCCAGGAACAGGAACATTATAATAGGAAATCATGGCCATAACCATTGGCTCTATCGATGGGAGTGCCAACAGACTTCCTATCATTCCACCTGCAAAAGCCAGCACCAGTGGAATAGCCATATAGTGCCTCATTAACTCTCGCCGCCGGTAACCTTGGGCATAGAGTGTCCCTATAATCACCGATTCCCGGCGGATTATGCGCCAGAACATGATTCCGATAATTAAGGAAGACAAAAGAAACATAGCGGCTGGTACTGGTACACTCATGGTTTTCATACCTGTAATAGATGCCCAAACTATTCTTGCCCGTTTGTTGTTCATAATGTCAATCCAGTTGGATATTGTCAACCCTTTTGCCCGTAAATGTTCACGCAATTCTACCGCCTGTCTGTTAAGGCTCCGGGTTCTGTCATTAAACTTGACAGAATAGACGTTGGCAGAATTAACTATATCCGAAAATTCCTCACGGTTTATAACACCTACACCAAATTCCTTAGGAGAATATATTATGTCATTCACGTTCTTTAGCGGATAGATATAGTGGGGTAAGGATACAAAGCCTACCACAGTGAATGTTTTACCTTCAGCTTTTATTTGGCTCCCTATTGGATAACCGTTGGCCTCGGCAAAGGCAGGATCAAGGAGAATTTCTCCCGGCCCCGAAAGGGCCCGCCCTTCTATGATAGCGGGAATATTCACCTTTTTTGTTTCACTTAGGAGCCTTAGTGTAAGTTTATCGGACAGTTCAGCATCAAAGCTCATGTATTCCTCAATGAGGGCATCAAATGTATTCTCTAATTTTGAGACATCGGAAATAGGCTTGTCTGTTGAAAAGGACAGATCTTCCTGCACATGATCCTCTGTAAAAGTTGTGACAAGCACAGCAAGATTCTGAGAAAGCCCGGCAGCCACAATAAAAGTATAGCTTCCAAGGATAATGAGTACAAGAATGCCAAGATAGCGCAATTTGTTCTCTTTCAAAATCCGCATTAGTCTCTTGTTTAAAACCATTACCACTCAATCCCTTCCGCCGGAATAGGGGCCTGATTTACCCATTCATCTACGATTTCTCCGCTTCTAAGCTTAAATACCCTATTAGCCATAGCTGAAATGGCAGTATTATGGGTAATCATCAAAATGGTTGTTCCGAAATTTCTGTTCACCTGCTGCAAAAGTTTCAGGATACTGCGGGACGTCTGGAAATCCAAAGCTCCAGTTGGCTCATCACAGAGCAATAGCTTTGGATTTTTAACAATGGCTCTGGCAATAGAGACCCTTTGCTGTTCACCGCCGCTCAGTTCCCTGGGAAAACGATGTTTTTTGTCATGCATTTGCACCTCTGCTAAAACTTCATCGATGTTCAAAGGTGATTTGCTGATATTGGAAACAACTTCAATATTTTCTCCAACTGTAAGGTTAGGAACTAAGTTATAGAACTGAAATACAAATCCTATGGCATCACGTCTATATTCGGTTAGTTGGTCATCGTTCAATTTGCTTACTTCAATTCCATCTACAATAACTTTACCGCTATCGCCGCGATCAACACCCCCGATAATATTCATTAGAGTGGATTTCCCTGAACCTGATGGTCCCAGAATTACACCAATTTCACCTTTTCCTAATTTCATTGCTATACCCTTCAAAACTTCATTTTTAATCATTCCACTTGTATAGGTCTTCCTCAAATCAGAAACATCAATAAACATGTTATTATCGTTCCCCCTTTTTATAGAAACACCGTTTCAAAATTTCAAAATACTCGTCCGCTTCATGGAGGATTTCCATACCAACATCTTCTATAGAATCAAGTCTGTTCATGTATTCTTCGGCAAAGCCCAACATGGTCCAGTTAATTATATTAATCACTTTTTCACGATCAAAATCTTCCCGAAATTTTGTCCAATCAATGTTTTGATAACCTCTTTCCAAGCCGCTTTCAACCATGTCTTTTTTAAGTTTATTAATTGCAGGTTTCACTTCTGCTGCATCTTCATGACTTAAGGCTTTAAGAAAATTAAAGGCATACGGAAATTTTTTGTAAACCTTAAATTTAACTAATCCCAGTTGTCTGATTCTTTCAAAGAAATCCGGTTCATTCCAATTCACTTCATCATAAATTTGTTCAATAACATTAGCTACATAATCAAGTAGGAATAAAAACAGTTCCTTTTTATTGTTAAAATAGTTGAATAGTGACCCTTTTGATATTTCTGCTTCCTTTACAATTTCGTTTGTAGATGCCTTGTGATAACCGTTTTTTGCAAATTCTTTTAAAGCTGCGTTAATAATACGTTCTTGCTTTTCATTTTCAAGACTATGAAATTTTGAATATATAATCTTCACTCCATTTCTTAATTATCGGATAAAATTATGACCACCTGGGTCATTTTTATTATATATTAATATGACCCGAGTGGTCAATATAGTTTTTTGAATGTACCATCCACAAAATGTGTTCATATACTCATTAAGACAATATATGCACAATCCCCTGTCCTCCGTCCACCATAACCTTATCTCCCGTCTTAAGTCTTAAGGTGGCGTTACCACATCCTACAACAGCTGGAATCCCAAGTTCTCTAGCAACTATAGCAGCATGGGACAAGGGTGCACCTACGTCAGTTATTATTGCTGCAGCTTTAGGGAATAGAGGGGTCCAACCTACATTGGTGGTTGTGGCAACTAAAATTTCCCCGGGTTGCAGCTTTTCACCTTCTTCAGGAGCGTTAAGAATACGCACTATTCCTTCTACTTTTCCCGCTGCCCCTGCAAAGCCCTTTAGTATTTCCGAATCTACTGCATTTATTGGTGCTGTTGAATCATAATAATCCATTCTTCTATTGGGGTCTTTCACCCATTCAAAAGGATTAAAACGTCCTCTAATAACTGACGGGAATGGCGGCAGCTCTTTATATTTAGCATAGTTTTCTTTTCTTGCGGGAATATACTTTACTTTCACATCTCTACCAG
>LFSJ01000162.1:0-242 GCA_001512695.1 Tepidanaerobacter sp. DTU063
CTAGGGCATTTTGCCTGCGATAACTGCGGTTTTAAACGGCCCACACCTCATTATAAGGCCCATGTAAAGGACGACGGAACTAAAAGGTTGCTTACCGTGGCAGATAGGGATGACAGCTTTAGCGCCCAAATAGATTTTCATATTACTGACACGTACAGCCTATACAACACGCTGGCAGCTGTATCCTGTGCGGCTTTATTGGGAAACAGTTCTGAAACGGTGTTAAATGGCCTTGAAAAATA